>NZ_JBHMAU010000073.1:0-87017 GCF_042429315.1 Brevibacterium otitidis
CCTTCACCCCAGAAATCCCAGCCGAGACCACCACAATCCTCGACGCCCTCAGACACCACCGACCGAACCAGCGCAAGGGTAACTAAACCTGTGCAACTCAGGTCGACGTACCGGAACTCCTCACGGTCGAGGAGGTCTCGGAGATTACTCGGGTGCCGAAGTCGACGCTGGCGAATTGGGCTGCTGACGCGGATCGTGGGCGTGCAGCGTTCGGTCCTCCGCATATTCAGCTGTCGCCCCGTAAGCGTGTGTGGGCGAAGGCGGATGTGGTGGCCTGGATCGATGAGAAGCGGGGCCTGTGATGGCTTCGATTGAGAGACGTGAGCTGCCGTCGGGCAACATCTCGTGGCGTGTGAGGTGGTACGACGGCTCGGGTCGTCTGAAGACGCGCTCGTTCAAGACTCAGCGGGAGGCCCGGAAGTACCGGACGGGCGTGGAGTCTGTCGGCGCAGCGGAACGCCCTCGTGGTGCTGGCGACAGGATCACTGTGGGTGAGGCGCTGGATCTGTGGCTTGCGGTCAATGAGGAGCGCTGGACGGAGAAGACGCGGGTGGTCAATGCGTCTGCTGCGGGGCGGCTGTCTTCGATTGCGGCGGTTCGTGTGGACAGGGCTACTCCGGAGGCGGTTCGTGAGGCTGTCTCGGAGTTTAGTCCGCATGTGGCGCGACAGTCGGTGAACGCAGTGAAGGGCGCTCTGCGGCATGTGCAGGGCCTTGGGTGGGAGGTGCTGCCGTCTACGGCGAATATGGCGTCTCCTCGGCCTCCCGAGACTCGTCAGCGTGCGTTGAGCATCGATGAGGTGGAAGCGGTGGCGGATGAGATCGGCGGGCATCATGGCGAGATCGTTCGCCTTCTGGCGTATACGGGGTTGCGCGTGGGAGAGCTGGCGGGTCTTGAGGTCCGCGACTATAACCCTCATCGGGGCCGGATCAAGGTGGCGCGGGCGGTGTCGTGGCCGAAGGGTGGCGCAGTGGTCGGCAGGCCGAAGACGAAGGCCGGTGAACGGGAGGTGCCGGTGATCGGTGCAGCTCGGTCGATCATCGAGCGTCGTATCGCTGAGCGGCCCGAGGAGCACCAGCACCCGTATGCGCCGATTGTGTTGGGGGCGCGTAGTGGGAGCCGTTGGAACCCGAATAACTGGCGGCGTGACGCGGGGTGGAACCGCGCCCTAGACAGCCTGAACTTGGGCCGGGTGCGATTGCATGACCTGCGTCACACGTATGCGAGCCTCGTTCGGCGTGCGGGGGCAGACGTGTACGTGCTCCAACGGGTGCTGGGTCATCGGGAGATCGCTACGACTATCGACCGATACGGGCACCTGTACGACGACGAGGTCGATGAGCTGGGGAACGCGTTGAACCAGGCTCTCGACACCTGGCATGTCCAAAGTATGCCCAACAAGCACTGACAACCATGATCGTGTGCCGTGGAGACATGAGAAACCCCCTGGTCACCCAGGGGGTCTCGGTGGTGCCCGCGACAGGATTCGAACCTACGACCTTCTGCTCCGGAGGCAGACGCTCTATCCGCTGAGCTACGCGGGCTGGCAACTAGACAATACTAGCACTCCTGTGGGCTGTCACGCGCACCGGCCGCTGGTGAGCCGAGCCACGATGCCGCGGCGCTGTCTGTCAGCGCAACGGCATCGTGCCAGTGGGTCACTGACCCTTGATCTTGTCGCGCGCCGGGACGTACTCCCAATGCCACGGCTCGTACTTCGATCTCTTGGCCCAATCCGGGTTCTCCCAGCCGTACTCCGCGCCGTGCTTGACGAGCCAGTTGTACTGCTCGCCCGAGGCGCTGGCGGCGCCGCCGCCGAAGTCGAGGGCGACGCCCCACCCGTGCATCGAGGTGCCGGGGCGGGCGGCGAGGCCGGGCTTGCGGCCGGCGACCGACACCTGGGATTCCAGGGTCCGGTAGGAGTCGGTGATCGCCATGTCCTTGCCGGTCTCGGCCTTGAACGCGGCGTTCATCTCGGCGAAGGCGACAGCGGCATCGGCGCGCAGCTTGTGCTTGCCCACACCGACGTCGCACAGGTAGCCGTCGGGCACCTGGCCGTTGCTGTAGCTGCCGGGGGGTGCTTCGCCCGAGCAGCCGGGCAGCACGGTACGGGTGACAGAGCGGGAGGCCGCCTCTGCGTCGCGGTCCTTCGTAGCGCTCGGCGCACCGCCAGCGTAGTTCTGGGCACCGGATTCGCTGTCACCGGACTCAATGTTGGTCGAAACGGCCTCAGCGCCGACGACGCTGGTGCCGAAAGTGTCGACGGCGCTGCCGGCGGCAACCTGCTGCGGTGCGGAGGTGTTGCCGATGAGGAGCATGGCGGCGACGGCGCTGCCGGCCACCGACACGGAGGCCATGGCAGAGACGGTTGCGAGGCGGCGGCGCTTGAGCGAGCGGACGAGCGATCCATCGGAGCCGCGGAAGGCGGCGGCGTTGGCGCCGACCTTGCGGGTACGCGAAGCTGCGGGGGCGAATGCGGTGCCTGCGTCGGCACTGCGCTTCCGGCGGGTTCCCGGGATGCGGAATGCGGAGCGTTGTGTGCGGTTCGCGTTCTCCAGCTCCCGGCGTTCGCGGCGAGTCATGGCGACCGAAGAAGTCGGCTCGTGTGCCACTACTCATCTCCCAACTGCGTCTGGTCCAAGGTCGGTCATGGTGCTGGTCGCACCGGGTGGTCCGAGCCGATTGTCACGGCGCCTGGCCACATGTCACAGCACTATAACGACAAAGTCACGGCTTGTCATTTCGGCGCCATTCCGCGCGTCATGGAGATATGCATATGCCAATGCTCCACACACCTGCGACCCTCATATGCACGTGTATATCCCGTACAGATACGCAGAAAATCTTACGATGCAGTGTGCCACAGAGCTGTTACATGTAACAGAACTGTTGTCTAGCTGTGCGTCGGCAGGGATCTGTGACCGCGTTTGCGGCCGGCGGCGGCCAGGATCCCTCAGTCTGCGCGGCGCGCCCGAGGTGTGCGCTGCATGACGTCGTGGACTTCGCCGACGAGCTCCTCGATGACGTCTTCGAGGAACAGGATGCCGACGGTGCGGTGATCGTCATCGAGCACGCGACCGACGTGATGGCCCGCCTGCTGCATTGAGTCGAGTGAGTCCTCGATCTCATCGGCGGCCCGCAGCGTCACAAGCGAGCGGAACCGCTTGTCGGGGATCTCGCAGGTGTAGTCGTCCTCGGTGTCTGCGTACAGCACGTCCTTGACGTGGACGTAGCCGCTGGGCTCCCGGTCGGAGTCGAGGATGATGTAGCGGGAGAACCCGGTGCGGGCGACGAGATGCTCGATGGTGGCTGGGGTGACGTCCTCTGCCACCGTCACGACGCGGTCCATCGGCACCATGACATCGCGGATCGTCTTGTCGGAGAACTCGAGTGCGCCCTTGAGCAGCCCGGTGTCATCGCTCAGCAGGCCTTCGCGCTGGGACTCGGCGACGATCGACTGCACTTCCTCGATCGTGTAGGCGGCATTGACATCGTCACGCGGATCGATGCCGATGAGCTTGAGGGTCCGGTTGGCGAAGGCATTCATCGGCCGGATGACGAACCCGAAGATCCGCGCGAGCACGACGAGCGGCGGCGCCAGCAGCATCGCAGCCTGCTGGGAGACGGCGAGCGCGATGTTCTTGGGGATCATCTCCCCGACCACCACGTGCAGATAGGTGACCACCGACAGCGCGATGATGAAGGCGATGACTCCCGAGAGCGCCTCGGGCACTCCCAGGAAGCTCATCGGACCGACGAGCAGATGGTGGATCGCCGGTTCTGCGACATTGCCCAGCAGCAGCGAGCACACGGTGATGCCCAGCTGGCAGATCGCGAGCATGAGCGAGACGTGCTCCATGGCGAACAGCGTTGTCTGCGCGGCCTTCGACCCCTCTTCGGCTTTGGGCTCGATCTGCGAGCGCTTCGCTGAGACGATGCCGAACTCGGCCGCGACGAAGAAGGCATTGCCCAAGAGCAGCAGGACGAGCCAGATGAGTCCGAACCAGTCACTCATGACGGCCCTCCGGTGTGCGTCTCGGCAGCCGTGCTGGAGTTCTCGCCCCAGTCGACGGTGGTGTAGTCCGGGCGCAGCCGCAGGCGCTCAATGCGCCGGCCGTGCAGGCGCTCAACGGTGAGGGTGGCGTCGTCGATGCGCACTGTATCGCCGACATCGGGGATCCGGCCGAGCTCCATGAGGACGAATCCGGCGATCGTCTCGTAGTCGGGGTCTTCGGGGATCGAGATGCCGATGATGGCAGCGACCTCATCGGGGCGCAGGCGGCCGGGGATGATCCAGGAGCCGTCGCGGGCCGGCCGGACCGTGACCGAGAGCCGGTCGTGTTCGTCGACGACTTCGCCGACGAGCTCTTCGACGACGTCCTCAAGGGTCACGACACCGGCGGTGCCGCCGTATTCGTCGACGACGACCGCCATCTGGGTGCCGCGCGAGCGCAGCTCCATGAGCAGCGGGTCGAGCGCCAGGGTCTCGGGGAACTCGGCGACCTCGGTCATGAGGCCAGCGGCATAGGCGTCATGCCGGTTCGCCAGCGGCACCGCCACGGCCTGTTTGATGTGGACGACGCCTTCGATCTCATCGCGGGACTCACCGGTGACCGGGAAGCGCGAGAAGCCGGTCGAGCGGGCGAGCTCGACGATCTCAGCGGCCGTCGTCTCGCGCTTGACGGTGACCATCCGGGTGCGCGGGGTCATGACGTCTTCGGCGGTGCGTTCGGAGAAGCTCAGGGTGCGGGTGAGCAGATCAGCGGTCTGCTCATTCATCGTGCCCTCCTGGGCTGAGTGGCGCACGAGCGCGGTCAGCTCATCGGCGGAGCGCCCGGCCGAGCCCTCCTCCTGCGGTTCGATGCCCATGGCGAGCAGCGCCTTGTTCGCAGTGCCGTTGAGCACGGCGATGATGGGCCGGAAGGCGATCGAGAAGAAGTACTGCAGCGGCACGAAGGCTTTGCCGGTCTTCAGCGGTGAGGAGATCGCCATGTTCTTGGGCACCAGCTCGCCGATCACCATCGACAGCAGGGTGGAGACCACGAGCGCGACCGTGAGCGACACGCTGCCGGCAGCGCTTGCCGGCAGGCCGAGCGACTGCAGCGGCGCCCGCAGCAGCGCGCCGAGGGAGGGCTCCATGAGGTAGCCGGTGAGCAGCGTCGTGATGGTGATGCCGACCTGGGCGGCTGACAGCTGCGTCGACAGATGGGTGATGCCCTTACGCAGATACTTCGCGCCGCGGTCTCCGCGCGCGACGGCCTCGTCGACCGTGTGCTTGTCAAGGGTGAGGAGTGCGAATTCGGCGGCGACGAACACGCCGGTGCCCAGAATGAGGAGCAGGGCGAGGACGAGGAGGATCCATTCCATCAGCGACTGTCCCCTGCCGCTGGGTGACCGTGAGCGGCGCTCAGGCGCCAGGAGGAGGACTGCATCGGCTGGGCCGCACGGGCGGGAGCGCCGAGGCTCGATCTTCGGAGGTTGCTGGGGCTGCCGGCTTCACGCCGGCCGGGACTGTCACTGGCCATGGGACGCAGTTTACCGCGCCCGAGGCGGTGGTCGCCACGCGCGGCGACCCCCGCCTCGGGTGCGGAGAGAGGTCACCACGAATGGTGGACCGGCATGCCCTCCTGATAGCCGGCCGCCGACTGCACGCCGACCTGGGCGCGCTCGGCGAACTCCGCGAGATTGCGTGCGCCGGCATAGGTGCACGAAGAGCGCACACCGGAGGTGATCTCATCGAGCAGATCCTCGACGCCGGGGCGGGCCGGGTCGACGTACATCTTGCCGGAGGAGATGCCCTCTTCGAACAGGCCCTTGCGGGCGCGGTCGAACGGCGAGTCGCTCTGCGTGCGTGCGGCCACCGCGCGGGCTGAGGCCATGCCGAAGCTCTCCTTGTACTGCCGACCGTCCGGGTCGGTGAGCAGATCGCCGGGGCTTTCGAGCGTGCCGGCGAACCACGAGCCGATCATCACCTGGGAGGCGCCGGCGACGAGTGCGAGGGCGACATCGCGCGGATGCTTGACGCCGCCGTCGGCCCACACATGGGCGCCGAGCTCGCGGGCGGCGGCAGCACATTCGGCCACGGCGGAGAACTGCGGACGGCCGACGGCTGTCATCATCCGGGTCGTGCACATCGCGCCCGGGCCCACACCGACCTTGACGATCGTCGCACCGGCTTCGACGAGATCGCGGGTGCCCTCAGCCGTCACAGTGTTGCCGGCGACGATCGGCACACCGAGGTCGAGGCCGCTGATGGCGGCGAGCACATCGAGCATCTTGTCCTGGTGGCCGTGGGCGGTGTCGACGACGAGCACATCGACCCCGGCGCTCACGAGCGCCTGCGCACGGGAGGCGACATCGCCGTTGACGCCGACGGCGGCGGCGACCCGCAGGCGACCCTGGTCGTCGAGGGCCGGTGAGTAGATGGAGCAGCGCAGGATCGACTGGGCGGTCAGCGCGCCGACGAGGTTCTCCCCGTCGACGACCGGCACGAAGTCCCGGCGCTGGGAGACGAGCTCCTCGTAGACGCCGGCGAGCACCTCGCGGCTGGGATCGTCGAGGCGGGAGGCCGCGACCGGCTCCTCGACCGGCTCCATCACCCGGTGCACGGGGCTGAACTGGTCGACCCCGGTGAGCGAGGCCTGCGAGACGGTGCCGAGCACCCGGTCCTCATCGTCGACGACGACAGCGTGGCCGTGGGCGCGCTTGGGCAGCAGGTGCATCGCCGACAGCACCGTGTCGTCGACGGAGACCCGCACCGGGGTCTCATAGACGGTGTGGCGGTCCTTGATCCAGTCGATCGTGCGGGCGGCGATCGGCAGCGGCGTGTCCTGCGGCAGCACCGCCATGCCGCCGCGGCGGGCGATCGTCTCGGCCATCCGACGGCCGGAGACAGCGGTCATATTGCTCGCCACCAGAGGGATCGTGGTTCCGGTGCCGTCAGCGGTCGACAGGTCGACTTCGAAGCGCGATGCAACCGCCGAACGACGGGGAACGAGGAACACATCGGAGTAGGTCAGGTCATGAGCTGGCTTGTCAGTGAGAAAACGCATAGCCCTAGTCTCCCTGCCAGACCCGGTGAAGCGCTAATATTGTGGCAAACCGTCTAGTATCCAGATGAGGAAGAAGGCGATTCCCGCCGTGTCGGAACAGACCAGCACCTGCAGCGTCGAAGACTTCGGGTCGAATGAATGGCTCGTCGAAGAGCTGTACGAGCAGTACCAGGCGGACAAGAACTCGGTGGACAAGTCATGGTGGCCGTTCTTCGAGAAGTTCGAGAACAGCAACGGCCAGGCCGCCCCCGCTGCGAGCAGCAAGGCGGCTGCAGGTGCGAAGAAGCCGGCTGCGAAGCAGTCAGCTGAGAAGCAGAACGACACGCAGACCGCCGCGCCCGAGGCGAAGGCGAAGTCCGCTTCCACCGACCAGAAGCGTGTGGCCCCCTCAGTGACGGAGTCGGAGACGCAGAAGGCCGAGTCGAAGTCCGCGGCCGCCGCCCGCAAACGCTCGACCACCTCGGCGGCGAAGCCCGCTGCGAACGAGACCAGCGAGAACGAGATCGTCAAGCTGCGCGGACCGGCCAAGCTCATCGCCCAGAACATGGACGAGTCGCTGGAGATCCCGACCGCCACCTCGGTGCGCTCCCTGCCGGCCAAGGCGCTCATCGACAACCGCATCGTCATCAACTCCCACCTCAAGCGCACCCGCGGCGGCAAGGTGTCCTTCACCCACCTCATCGGCTACGCCGTCATCCGCGCCCTCAAGGCCAATCCGATGCAGAACGTCTACTACGACGTCCAGGACGGCAAGCCGGTGATGGTCAAGCCCGGCCACGTCAACTTCGGCCTCGCTATCGACGTGCCGAAGAAGGACGGTACCCGCTCGCTGCTCGTGCCCAATGTCAAGAAGGCCGAGACCCTGACGTTCAAGGAGTTCGTCGACGCCTACGACAGCCTCGTCGAGCGCGCCCGCGACGGCAAGCTCACCGCTGACGACTTCGCCGGCACCACCGTCTCGCTCACGAACCCCGGCGGCATCGGCACCGTGCACTCGGTGCCGCGGCTGACGAAGAACCAGGGCTGCATCATCGGCGTCGGTGCGCTCACCTACCCGGCCGAGTACCAGGGCGCCAGCCAGGAGACCATCAACCGCCTGGCGATCTCGAAGATCGTGACCCTGACTTCGACCTACGACCACCGCGTCATCCAGGGCGCCGGCTCCGGTGAGTTCCTCCGCGATGTCCACGAGTACCTGCTGGGCAAGGACGGATTCTACGATGACGTCTTCGCCTCGCTGCGCCTGCCGTACGAGCCGGTGCGCTGGGTGCCCGATGTCGACACCGGCGATCAGGACGATGTCAACAAGACCGCCCGCGTCATCGAGCTCATCGATGCCTACCGCAACCGCGGCCACCTCATGGCCAATACGGACCCGCTCGTCTACCGCCAGCGCTCCCACCCGGACCTCGACATCAACCAGCACGGCCTGACGCTGTGGGATCTGGAGCGCTCGTTCCCGACCGGCGGCTTCGGCGGCAAGCCGATCATGCCGTTGCGCGACATCCTCGGGCTGCTGCGCGACTCGTACTGCCGCACCACCGGCATCGAGTACATGTACATCTCCGATCCGGCCCAGCGCCGCTGGTTCCAGGAGCGCCTGGAGGTTCCGCACAAGGAGCTCACCCGCGCCGAGCAGGGTCACATCCTCGGCCGTCTGAATGCGGCTGAGGCCTTCGAGACCTTCCTGCAGACGAAGTACATCGGCCAGAAGCGCTTCTCGCTCGAAGGTGGCGAATCGGCGATCGTGCTGCTCGACGAGGTGCTCAACCAGGCAGCCGATGTCGGGATGGACGAGGTCACCATCGGCATGGCCCACCGCGGCCGCCTGAACGTGCTCGCCAACATCGCCGGCAAGAGCTACACGCAGATCTTCCGCGAGTTCGACGGCACGATGGCACCGGACAGCTTCCAGGGCTCCGGCGACGTCAAGTACCACCTCGGCGCCGAAGGCTCCTTCACCTCGCCGTCGGGCAACTCGACGAAGGTCCAGGTCGCTGCCAACCCGAGCCACCTGGAGACCGTCAACCCGGTGCTCGAAGGCATCACCCGCGCCAAGCAGGACGTCATCGACCAGGGCGAGGGCGGCTTCACCGTGCTGCCGGTCCTCGTCCACGGCGATGCGGCGTTCGCCGGACAGGGTGTGGTTGCTGAGACCCTGCACCTGTCGGAGCTGCGCGGCTACCGCACCGGCGGCACCATCCACGTCGTCATCAACAACCAGGTCGGCTTCACCACGCCGCCGGCCTCGGCCCGCTCCTCGTACTACTGCACCGACGTCGCCAAGACGATCAGCGCTCCGGTGCTGCACGTCAACGGCGATGACCCGGAGGCCGTCTACCGGGCCGCGCAGCTGGCCTTCGCCTACCGCCAGGAGTTCAACCGCGATGTCGTCATCGACCTCGTGTGCTACCGCCGCCGCGGCCACAACGAGGGCGACGATCCGTCGATGACCCAGCCGGTGATGTACTCGCTCATCGAGAAGAAGGGTTCGGTGCGCAAGCTCTACACCGAATCGCTCGTCGGCCGCGGCTGCATCACCGAGGACGAGGCGAAGGAAGCCCTCAAGGACTACCAGTCCAAGCTCGAGACCGCCTTCGCTGAGACCAAGGATGCGGAGAAGGACAGCTCGGAGAAGGACACCACCTTCACCAAGGACCGCCGCCCTGACGATCTGGAGACCGACAACGGCGTGGAGACCGCGGTCTCGGCTTATGTCATCGAGCGCATCGGCGCCGCCCATGTCGAGGTGCCGGCGAACTTCGATGTGCACAAGAAGCTCAAGAGCCTGCTGGAAAAGCGGCTGGAGATGTCGCGCTCGGGCGGCATCGACTGGGGCTTCGCCGAGCTGCTGGCCTTCGGTTCGCTGCTCATGGAGGGTGTGCCGGTGCGACTGGCCGGCCAGGACTCCCGCCGCGGCACCTTCACCCAGCGCCACTCCGTCATCATCGACCACCTCAACAGCAATGAGTGGACGCCGCTGTCGAACCTCAGCGACGACCAGGCGAAGTTCTGGGTCTACGACTCACTGCTGAGCGAGTACGCGGCGATGGGCTTCGAGTACGGCTACTCCGTTGAGCGCAAGGACGCCCTCGTGTGCTGGGAGGCGCAGTTCGGCGACTTCGCGCAGGGCGCACAGTCGGTCATCGACGAGTACATCTCCTCCTCGGAGCAGAAGTGGGCGCAGACCGGCGGCATCGTGCTGCTGCTTCCCCACGGCTTCGAGGGCCAGGGACCGGACCACTCCTCTGCCCGCATCGAGCGCTACCTGCAGCTGTGCGCAGAGAACAACATGACGGTCGCGATGCCCTCGAACGGCGCCTCGTACTTCCACCTGCTGCGCCGCCACGCGCACTCGGCGAACAAGCGTCCGCTCGTCGTCTTCACCCCAAAGTCGATGTTGCGTCTCAAGGCCGCTGCGACCGAGGTCGAGGACTTCACCTCCGGCCGGTTCGAGCCGGTCATCGCCGATACCTCGGTGGATGCGAAGAAGGTCGACCGTGTCGTCCTCGTCTCCGGCAAGCTGTACTGGGATCTCGTCGCCAAGCGTGCGAAGGCCGGCGATGAGACCACCGCGATCGTGCGCGTCGAGCAGCTCTACCCGCTCGACGCCGATGCGATCGCCGGGGTGCTCGGCCAGTACGGCGATGCCGAGCTCGTCTGGGCGCAGGAGGAGCCGGAGAACCAGGGTGCCTGGCCGTTCATGGCCGTCAACCTGGTGCCGGAGCTCGGACGCGACATCCGCGTCGTCGCCCGCGCCGCCTCGGCCTCCCCGGCCACCGGCCTCAAGCTCATCCACGATGCTGAGCAGGCGGAGCTCATCGAACGCGTCTTCAAGCGCTGAAGCGTGAGTTCACCGAAGTCCACCGCTATCGTTGTGGCCGGCAGCGAACTCGCTGCCGGCCACGGCGATGGGCGCGGTCTCGGATGGGTCGGCCGTGTTGCCGTGCGCACGCACCCTGCCCTGCCGAGCGCCCGCTTCTACACTCTTGCGGCACCTGATGAGACCTCGGCTGATCTGCACGAACGGTGCATCAGCGAAGCGATGCGGCGGTTCTCCTCGGAGACGGACAACCGGCTCGTCATCGCGCCGGGCATCGCCGATATCGAGGCCGGCCTCTCGACCGCCCGCTCGCGGCTGAACCTGGCGAACATCCTCGATGCGGCGCTGGCCGCTGAGGTCTCGACCTTCGTCATCGGCCCGCCGCCGGCGATCGGCGAGCTGGCGAACCGCTCGATCGCCGAGCTCAATGCCGGTTTCGCGGATGTCGCCCACCGCCGAGGTGTGCCGTACGTCGACACCTTCACTCCCCTGCGCGGCCACGCCGTGTGGCAGCGGGAGATCGCCTCATCCTCGACCGGCCTGCCGAGCCAGGAGGGCTACGGACTGCTGGCCTGGCTCATCATCCACCGCGGCTGGTTCGACTGGCTCGGCGTGCCCGACGTCCTCGCCGGCCGCTGAGGAGCAGCGGTTGACCCTATCGAAGTGTGACTCTGCCGCTTAGACTGCAAGGAGCAGGCGAATGCCATGCATTTGGAGCAGCAGAGGAGACGCTGACATGTCAGATATCGGAAGCCTCGTACTGGAAATCCATACCAAGCTCTTCCACGAGCACGACACGTCCGTGCTCGAATCCCACTTCGCCGACGGTTTCATCGAACACTCGCCGTTGGTCGCCGGAGACCGGAGCGGTCTGAAGGCGCTCGTTGACGAAGCGGGAGACGGGCTGAAATACACGAACGTTCGTGTCATCGAAGACGGGGACTTGGTCGCTCTGCACGGGAAGTTCGAAGGCCTGGACGAGCACGACCTCGTCGGTTTCGACATCTACCGAGTCGAGAACGGCAAGCTCGCAGAGCACTGGGACAATCTCGTACCGGCCGCGCCCCCGAACGAGTCCGGGCATACCCAGTTGGACGGGCCAACCGATGTCGACTCGAACGCAGACACCGAAGCCAACCGCGCGCTGGTCACGGAGTTCTTCAAGAAGACGCTCATCGGCGGAGACTACCAGGGCTTCGAAGAGTACAGCCGTGACGGTAAGTTCACACAGCACAGTCCAGACATCGGAGACGGCATCCCCGCTGTCATCGATTTTCTGGAGAAGCTACGAGACTCCGGTGAAGGGCTGGTCTACGACCGAATCCACCGGACTGTAGCACAAGGCGATTTCGTTCTGACTCACTCTGAAGGCAGCATTGCTGGAGCTCGGCATTCGTATTGTGAGCTCTGGCGTGTCGAGGATGGAGCTATCGCCGAACTATGGGATGCGATCTCCGAAGTTCCCGCCGACGAAGACGCGGTTCACGACCACGGCGTGTTCTGACCTGACTTCCACAACTGTAGTTACCCTGGCGGTGTGATTGCGACGCGGATGTGAGCGACGTCTTCGCTGACTGGGTCGGCGGCAGCGACGGTATGGCCGACCGCTGCGGAGTCGACAGCACCGAAGTCCGAAACACCTTGGCCGGGATTGAGGAACTCCCGCGCTTCGTCCATCATCACAGCCAGTTCCGCTTCAGTTCGAGCCAAACCACTATGCTTAACGATCTTGTACTGCCCGCCAGACTTGTCCACAATCTGCACAAGCGTGACTCCCGGTCTTCCAGGAACACGACGGACAGACGGGCTCATAACCCCATTCCAGACACCCATGTAGTTACCCAAGAGCGAACCGCACAACACGCTGACCAGCGCAAACAGTTCCAGAAACGAAGAAAACCCCAAAAATTGTGGAAGTCAGGTCTGATTTGTTCTTGGTCACATAGACGGCCCCTGACAGAAGCTCTCTGTCAGGGGCCGATTCGCTGCTCGCCAGGAGTTGCCTCGCGAGTTGCTAGGTTTACGCTCCCTCGTCTCCAACCCAGTACAGACGCTTGTTAACGAACTCGTCCATACCCACTGGGCCTAACTCTCGTCCATAACCGGAGCGTTTCACGCCGCCAAACGGAATCCCCTCACCCTCAGCAGCGTGAGTGTTCACCTTTGACATTCCGACCTCCAGCTGGGATCCGACTTTCTCAGCCCGCTCGCGATCCTTGGAGAACACGGAGCCGCCAAGGCCAAACTGCGAATCGTTCGCAAGCTCAATCGCCTCTTCATCGCTGGACACCTTGTAGACAACAGCAACCGGCCCGAAGAGCTCTTCATAGTAGACATCGGAACCGCGCGGGATATCGGTAACTACGGCCGGGCTGATATACGCGCCTTCATCGGCTAGCTCTCCACCAACGCGAATCTTGGCACCAGCCTTCTTGACGCGGTCAAGCTGATCGGCGAGCCGCTCTGCAGCGCTGCGGGAGGACAACGGCTGATAGATCGTTTCATCCTCGGTGTCGTAATCACCGGGCTTCATCTTGGAAGCGAGTGACTCGAGCTCTGCCACGAACTCGTCGTACACATCCTCCATCACGATGAGTCGCTTGTTCGAGTCGCAAGCTTGGCCAGTGTTGTACATGCGTGTCGCCCACGCATTTGCAGCTGCGGACTTGACATCGTCCGTATCGAGGATGATGTACGGATCGGAACCACCGAGTTCGAGCACTGCCTTCTTCAGCGCCTTGCCAGCCTGCTGAGCAATGATTGCTCCGGCTCGCTCCGATCCGGTCAGGGATACGCCAGCCACTCGCGGATCAGCGATGACGGTCGAGATCTGATCGTGAGTCGCGTAGATGGTCTGGTAGACGCCCTTCGGCACGCCAGCTTCATCCATGATCGACTGGATCGCTCCAGCCGACTTAGGACAGATCTCAGCATGCTTCAGGAGGATGGTGTTACCGAGCACAAGGTTCGGCGCAGCGAACCTTGCCACCTGGTAGTAAGGGAAGTTCCAGGGCATGATGCCGAGAATGGCACCGATAGGACGGCGTTCAAGCACCGCCTTGGCACCGTCGACTTCAAGGTCAAGGTCCTTAGTGAGCTTCTCTCCGTTGTCTGCGTAGTAAGCAAAGATCGCTGAGCAGAACTCGGCTTCTTCTATCCCTTCGGCCTTACGCTTGCCCATCTCGGTACCGATGATGTCTGCAAGCTCATCTTTCCTCTCCTCGAAGAGCGCAGCGACCTTCGAAACAATCGCTGCTCGCTCGCTCATGGGCCGCCCAGCCCAATCACTATAGGAACTCTGTGCTGCCGACAGCGCATCCTCAATCTGTTCGTCTGTCGCAGTGCCGAAATCCTCAAGAATGTCACCAGTAGCGGGGTTCTGTACACGGTAGCTGTCACTCATCGCGCCCTCCTAGGTTTGAGATGGTGTGGTGCTTTCAGCCTAGTCTCGCCGTGTCGGCACTTCTAGACTTCTCAGGGCATTCACGATCTCTGCTGACTGGTCCTGGCCGACCCACGGCGGAACCAGTAAGGCGCCCCTCGACTTGTATCCCAATGAAACCCTCAGAGCTCTATGCACTTTGCGAAACTCCACGCGACGAATCGAGTAGAAGCTTCCTGTCCACATCGCAGGACAGAGGGCAACTCAAATAGCCACCAATCCGTGCGAGGACCGGCCTGCCAACCCGCCTAGCAAGGCCCCACACACCCCATCCTGCAGCCTGGACTGTTTTGCCCCGCTGGCACGGGTGTGGAAAAATAGACTGGATTCAAAAGAAGGAGTGAACCGAGATGGCAAGCAAGCGCGCTCGCAAGCGTAAGGATCGCAAGAAGCGTGGGGCCAACCACGGCAAGCGTCCCAACACCTGATCTATTCAGACATTGACGAAGGCGGGGCGGAGATATGATCTCCGCCCCGCCTTTCCCATGCCGTCTCTCAGCCGAACGTGCGGCGCACGTAGGTGCGGCGCTCGACGACGATCCGCGCCCGGATCCGCTCGGCGAGCCCAGCCGGGGCCTGCTCATGGCAGCAGGAGCGGCGCACGAGCTCTTTGAGCATTGCTTCGACGGTGTAGTCGTCCTGGCACTGCGGGCAGTGCTCCAGGTGATCTTTGATGACGTCGATCTCATCGCGGGTCAGCTCACCGTCGAGGTAGTTGTAGATCCGCATGAGCCGATGCTGGCGGTCCTGTTCCTGGCAGCAGTCATCGCTGCGGGCCGGCTGTTCGCTCATGAGGTCACCTCCTCGGTGGTCTTCTTCTCCGCCTCGGCAACGCCGAAGCCGCGTTCGCGCGCATAGTCGGAGAGCATCTCGCGCAGCTGGCGCCGGCCGCGGTGCAGACGCGACATCACGGTGCCGATCGGCGAATCCATGATCTCGGCGATCTCCTTGTACGGCAGGCCTTCGACATCGGCGTAGTACACGACCATCCGGAAGTCATCAGGCAGCTTCGACAGCGCCTCCTTGACATCGGAATCCGGCAGGTGGTCGAGAGCCTCGAGCTCTGCCGAACGGCCCTCGGACGAGGTGTGGCTGGCGGCGCGTGCGATCTGCCAGTCCTCGATGCCCTCACCGCTGGACTCCTGCGGCTGGCGCTGCTTCTTCCGATAGTAGTTGATGAAGGTGTTCGTCAGGATCCGGTACAGCCAGGCCTTGAGGTTGGTGCCCTTCCGGTACTGGTGGAAGGCCGCATAGGCCTTGACATAGGTCTCCTGGACGAGGTCTTCAGCGTCGGCCGGATTGCGCGTCATCCGCAGCGCGGCGGCATAGAGCTGGTTGACGTATTCGAGCGCATCGCGTTCGAAGCGCGCATGCTGCTCTTCCGGAGTCTCCACAGCCTCAGCGGATGCAGTGGACTCGCTTTCCACGTGTGAGGGCCCGGGCGCGTCTGGTGCAAGAGGTTTCGTCATCACCGTCCATGGTACGCGCTTCGTCGACTGCGCCTCTATCACTGGCATAGCGTCAGCCCCTTCCTGCCGGTCCATTCACGACGTCCGGACTCTGCCGACGCCGCCGCATGAGCGTCGATTCCTTAGCCACCGCGTGCCGGTGGGTTCTTCACCTCAGACAACACTCCGGCAGCCGCGTTCATTCCGACGCTCGGTCTCCCATAGGCGCATCGGCTGTGCGGCAGCAGAAATGTCTGGGGGCTGGAGACTGGATTCTGCCGAGTTCGAACGGTGATACAGTGAAACCTGTCCAAGGCGCTGAATTCCGATCATCGGGAATTCGCCTCGGCTCATCCGGTTTCGTCTGCGGATCTCAAATCGGTGTGCTGATGTACATTTCGGCAGCTGGGGCTTCGCGCGGCCTGCCAATAGACGATTCGGTTGGTTTATCTCAGTTCCCCTTCTCACGCATGATCGCCGCTGTGCGATCCGTTCCGCATGCACCGCTCCGCCGCGCTTGTCTCCGCCGGCCCTGAGACCGGCAGCGACGAACCGCTGACACCGGACTCCGGCAGCAGCATGCGCATGTTCATCTCTCCAGCAGAGCGCATCCGGGCTGATCTCCGCCTGCTGTGCACTCGTCACAGATTTACATGTTCGATCACCCGAGCATGGGGCACACGGTCATGAAGATGGCCATCTCAACACAAAGGAAAAGCAATGGCTACAGGCAACGTCAAATGGTTCAACGCCGAAAAGGGATTCGGCTTCATCGAGCCGTCCGATGGTTCAGCTGATGTGTTCGCACACTTCAGCGCCATCGAGGGCACCGGCTATCGCAGCCTCGAAGAGAACCAGACGGTGGAGTACACCGCAGAGAGCACCCCGAAGGGCCTGCAGGCCACCTCGGTGCGCGTCATCTGAGACTTCTGCACTGAGCGGGGCCGCAGTCAGCACGACTGCGGCCCCGCTCAGGCGATTCATCGCCCGGCGCCCCACGCAGCAGTGCTGCGAACTTCGACTATGCTGGTGGCAGGCTCGACTCACCGACGTCAATCGGAAGGAAACCACCGTGTCCCTGGTTCGTCTCATCGCCCGCCCCATGCTCGCCTCGGCATACATCGCCAACGGCATCAGCCGGATCAAGCACCCCCAGGCCGCCGCCGATTCCATCACCCCGGTCATCAACGCTGTGCGCAAGCAGGTGGACATCCCGGTCGACCCTGAGCTGGCCGCGCGTGCGACCGGTGTCGCCCAGGTCGCTGCCGGTTCGATGCTCGCGATCGGCAAGTTCCCGCGCCTGGCCTCCACGGTGCTCGTGGGCACCTACCTCATCGACGTCATCGGCGAGCAGCTGCTCACGCCCAAGGAGGAGCGTTCGCAGACCTCGCTGCTGACGAAGACCTCGATGCTCGGCGGCGCACTGCTCGCCAGCGTCGACACCGCCGGCAAGCCGGGTCTGGCCTGGCGCGTGCAGCACGCTGCCGACGATCTGTGGAAGAACGTCGAGAAGACCTCTGCCAAGGCGATGGACGCCGTCAACCTCAGCTGAGCTCTATGACCCAGCCCACCACGTCACTGTGGCCCGCACCGCGTGCAACCGCGCCGGTGCGGGCCACAGTCACTGTTCCAGGTTCGAAATCGCTGACCAACCGCTACATCGCACTGGCAGCGGTCGCGTCCGAACCGTCGACGATCATGAATCCGCTCATCAGCCGTGACACCGAGCTCATGCTCGCAGCGATCACCGCCCTCGGCGCCGCGGTCGACCGCTCCACCCCGGGCCAGGTGACGATCACCCCGCTGCCGGCCACTGCCTCGGGCACGAAGCCGGCCACTGCCTCGGGCACGGACGCAGCGGCCGTCGACTGCGGACTGGCCGGCACCGTCATGCGCTTCATCCCGCCGCTGGCCGCCGCAACGGGACGGAAAGTGCGCATCGACGGCGATACGCAGGCCTATGCGCGGCCGATGGACACGATGATCACCGCGCTGCGCGGCCTCGGCGTCGACATCACCCCTGGAGCTGCCTCCCTGCCCTTCGAGCTGCACTCCCCCGGCGGTGTGCGCGGCGGACGCGTCGAGATCGATGCCTCGGCCTCCAGCCAGTTCATCTCCGGGCTGCTGCTGGCCGGCTGCCTCTTCGCAGACGGCCTCACCCTCGTGCACACCGGCGAGAGCGTGCCCTCGCGCCCGCACATCGACATGACCGTGGAGACGATGCGCCGCGCCGGGATCGAGGTGCAGGCCACCGGCGATGACACGTGGACGGTCGCACCCGGCCGGCCGCACGGCTTCACCGTCACCGTCGAACCGGACCTGTCGAATGCCGCCACCTTCCTCGCTGCGGCGATCGTCACCGGCGGGCAGGTGTGCGTGCCCCACTGGCCGGCGCAGACCACGCAGGGCGGCGATGCCTTCCGGCAGCTGGCCGCTGACTTCGGCGCCCGCGTCGCGCTCGCTGACGGCACCCTGTGCATCACCGGGCTCGAGTCGGTGGCCGCGATCGATGCCGATCTTTCCGCTGTCGGCGAGCTCACCCCGGTGACCGCGGCCGTGGCCGCCTGCGCTGCCGGTAAGAGCCGGCTGCACGGCATCGGGCATCTGCGCGGGCACGAGACCGACCGGCTCGCTGCCCTGTCTGCTGAGCTCACGAAGCTCGGGGCACGCGTGACCGAGCATGCCGATGCGCTCACCATCCACTCCCCGGTGACGCACGGGGCGGCGTTCGAGACCTACCACGACCACCGCATGGTGATGGCCGCTGCCGTGCTCGGACTGTGCATCGACGCTGTCGAGGTCATCGATGTCGGCACAGTGGCCAAGACGATGCCGGAGTTCACACAGCTGTGGGCAGGCATGCTGGCAGGCGAGCGCTGAGCATGGGCAGACGCTACGACAACTTCACCGAAGACGACTACCGGCCGCGGCCCAACCGCAGGGGCTCGCGTCCGCGCACCAAGGAGCGTCCTGACTACTCCGATGCGCCCACGGCGATGGTGACCGCCGTCGACCGCGGCCGCTACCGGGTGGTGCTGCACGGCGCTGACGGCAGCGCACCGGTCGGCGGGCCGGTCGTGACCTGTGTGCGCTCCTCGCGGCTGCGTCGCCGCTCGATCGTCCCCGGTGACCGGGTCAGGGTGGTCGGCGATACCTCGGGCGCGGAGGGCACGATGGCCCGCATCGTCGAGATCCTGCCGCGGAAGACGCTGCTGCGCCGCAGCGCCGATGACACCGATCCGACCGAACGAGTGCTCGTAGCCAATGCCGATCAGCTCGTCATCGTCACCGCTGCAGCGGATCCCGAGCCATCCTGGGGGCTCATCGACCGCGCGCTCGTGGCGGCCTTCGACGCCGGGATGGATCCGCTCATCGCCGTCACGAAGCTCGACCTGGCACCCATCGACGCGATCTGCGACTACTACGCCGATGCCGATGTCACCGTCGTGCCCTGCGGCTTCGATACCGCAGGCCGGCCGCAGGTCGCGCAGCTGCTGCCGCAGCTCACCGGCCGACTCTCAGTGCTCGTCGGGCATTCGGGGGTCGGCAAGTCGACGCTCATGAACGAGATCATCCCGGAGGCTGACCGGGCGACCGGCGATGTCAACGCCGTCACCGGACGCGGCCGGCACACCTCGTCCTCGGCGCTGTGCCTGCCGCTGCCGAGCTCCGGCTGGCTCATCGACACTCCGGGCGTGCGCAGCTTCGGGCTCGCCCACGTCGACACCGACAGTGTGCTCTCGGCCTTCGATGAGCTCGTCGAGGCAACCGCCGACTGCCCGCGCGGATGCACGCATATGGCAGACGCCCCGGACTGCGCGCTCGATGCGTGGGTTGCCGCGGGCCGGGCCGGTGAGGCCGGCGCCCAGCGGCTGGCCTCGCTGCGCCGGCTGCTGAGCGGACTGCAGCAGCCAGCGTACTGAGGGCCGGCTGCGGGCCGGCTGTGGGCCCTGCTGCAGGCTGGCTGCGCTGTTCATATGACGGCCGGGCAGCGGCGGCCGCCGGGCGCACCGCTACAGTGTCACCATGGACGAACGCGTCACCACTGACGATCTCGCGCTGGCGCTGGAGCTGGCCGATGCGGCTGATGCCATCAGCCTCCCCCGCTTCCGCGCGCATGACTTCCATGTCTCGACGAAACCGGATCTGACCCCGGTCACCGACGCCGATCGGGCTGTCGAGCAGATGCTGCGCACTGCGATCGCCGAGCAGCGCCCGGCGGACTCCTTCTACGGTGAGGAGTTCGGCAGCAGCGGCACGGCTGCCCGCCGCTGGATCGTCGACCCCATCGACGGGACGAAGAACTTCGTGCGCGGGGTGCCCGTCTATGCGACGCTCATCGCACTCTATGAAGGTGAGCAGCCGCTCATCGGCGTCGTCAGTGCTCCGGCGCTGGGGATGCGCTGGTATGCCGCGGCTGATGCCGGCGCGCATCGGCAGCTGGCCGCAGGCCTCGGCGGCAGCGGTGAGCCGGAGGGGATCGAGGTCTCAACGGTGAGCGAGCTCGCTGATGCGTCGCTGTCGTATTCTTCGCTCACCGGCTGGGCCGACCACCGCGACCGGGACAGGTTCATCGCGCTGACCGATGCGGTGTGGCGCACCCGCGCCTATGGGGACTTCTGGTCGTACATGATGGTCGCCGAAGGCACCGTCGACGCCGCCTGCGAACCGGAGCTCGAACTCTACGATATGGCCGCCCTCGTGCCGATCGTCACGGAAGCCGGCGGCGCTTTCACTGATCTCGACGGCCAGCCGGGGCCCTTCGGCGCCAACGGCCTGGCCACCAACGGACGACTGCATGCGGAGGTACTCACCTATGTCTGATCCCATCTCATCGGGCCAGCCCAGCGCTGCCCACCCGGACCTGCTCGCTGCCCCCACCTGGCACCAGATGGCGCAGTCGACCGGCCTCGTCAACACCGACGGGTCCATCCGCGAGACGATCTTCGGACAGATGACCGCGCTGGCCGCCCGCCACGATGCGGTCAACCTCGGGCAGGGATCGCCCGGCGATCCGACCCCCGATTTCCTCGTCGACGCCGCGACCGAGGCGATGGGCGCAGGCATCAACCAGTACGCTCCCGGCCAGGGCCACCAGGTGCTCATCGATGCGGTGGCTGAGCAGCGTCGCCGCTGCTACGGCCAGGCGGTCTCCGCCGCCGAGGTGCTCGTCACCATCGGTGCGACCGAAGGCCTGACAGCCGCGATCGTCGCGCTCGTCCCCCGCGGCGGCGAGGTCGTCGTGTTCGAACCGTTCTACGACTCCTATGCCGCAGCTACGGTGCTCGCGGGTGCACAGCTGCGCACCGTCGGGCTCGTCGAGGACGGTGCCGGTGGCTTCACCCCGGACTGGGAGGCCTTCGAGCGCACCATCGGCCCGCAGACCTCGGCGATCATCGTGAACACGCCGCACAACCCGACCGGCATGGTCTTCACCGAGGAGATGCTCACCCGCATCTATGAGGCGGCCGTCCGGCACGATGCGTGGGTTCTGACCGATGAGGTCTACGAGTACCTCGTCTTCGGTGAGCACAGGCATGCGGCGCTGGCGAGCATCGTCGATGATCCGGCCCGGGTCGTGTCGATCTCCTCGGCGGGCAAGAGTTTCAACATCACCGGCTGGAAGATCGGCTGGACGATCGCCGCGCCGGAGGTCCGTGAGGCGATCCAGGCGGTGAAGCAGTACTTCTGCTTCACCGGTGGTTCTCCGCTGCAGCCGGCGGTGGCACAGGCGCTCAACGCCCACGAGGACTTCGCCCAGGCCACGGCACGCAGCCTGGAGGCACGGTCGAAGATCCTCGTGCCGGCTTTCGAGGAGCTGCCCGGGGTGCGGGTCTCACAGCCGCAGGGCGGCTACTTCACACTCGTCGACTTCGCCGGCACCACGGATGAGGATGCCTATGCCCTCAACGAGCGTCTGACCCGCGACTATGGCTTTACCGGCATCCCGGGCCCCGCAATGTGCGCTGCCGGCACCCCGATCAGCGAGGCCTTCGCCCAGACCATCCGCTATTCCTTCTGCAAGGGCATGGACGACACCGCCGAGGCGGCCGAACGGGTGCGCGCGGCCGCGGCGGCTCTCCGCTGACGGCCACGGCGACCTTCAGGTGAAGTCGGCAACGCCCCGGTTACGCAGGTGTTAACAACATCACCCTCATAGATTTGGCTGCGCATGAGGTCTGCCGTATAGTTGAATGTGCGCCGCGGGGTGGAGCAGCTAGGTAGCTCGCCGGGCTCATAACCCGGAGGTCGGAGGTTCGAATCCTCCCCCCGCCACCAAAAAGGCCGCTGATCAGCAGTTTCGCTGGTCAGCGGCCTTTCTCATGTCCACTGTACGCACAATCGGACTAATGCGGGTCAATGCTCAAAAAGGGCTGCGGTGATGGTGCACATGAGGGCATCGCTTCGCTGGACCAGGGCGTGTGGAGCTGAGCAGCAGGCACGCCGCGCACACATGATCCCACGGACGTCAGGTTCCCACCTCCTGATGCCCTCATCTCCCCCATACGCCGAGGCGGCGGTCACCGCAGTGGTGACCGCCGCCTCGGGCGCGGAGCAGGCTGGCTCAGTTGCCGCCGCCGGTGTCCTCGGCACCTTCGGTGGCAGCATCGCCGGGATCGGTCTCCCGGTCAGCCGGATTCGTCTCGTTCTCAGCCTTCATGGCCTCGTCGAGCGCATCGCGCAGACGCTGCTGTGCCTCGCCATAA
Organism: Brevibacterium otitidis; assembly: GCF_042429315.1. NCBI lineage: Bacteria > Bacillati > Actinomycetota > Actinomycetes > Micrococcales > Brevibacteriaceae > Brevibacterium > Brevibacterium otitidis. The sequence continues at coordinate 22,473 of NZ_JBHMAU010000073.1, forward strand.
GCGGCGAAGTCGCCGTCCTTGAGCGCCTTGTCAGCGTCCTCCATCGCGCGGGCCGCCTTGTCGAGGGCGTTGGCGAGGGCCTCGCCGGCGGTCTCACCGGAGTCGGTGCCACCGGTGGCGCCCTCCTCCTCGTCCGTGGGCTCCTGGCCGGCGTCGCCGGCCTGGGCACCGGAGTCACCGCCGAACACCTGGTCGAGGGCCGCGTCGAGTGTCGGCGCAAATCCGATCTGCTCGCCGAAGGCCACGAGCACCCGCTGCAGCACCGGATACGAGGTCTCACCAGCTGAGCGAACGTAGACCGGCTGGATGTACAGCAGGCCGCCGGCCACCGGCAGGGTCAGCAGGTTGCCGTTCTGCACCTGCGACTCACCCTGGCGCAGCAGGTTGAGGCTCGACTGGATCTCCGGCTCGGTGTTGAAGTTGTTCTGCGCCTGGCCCGGTCCCGGGAAGGTCGTGTTGCGCGGCAGCTGCAGCAGCCGCAGACGGCCGTAGTCCTCGCTCTTGGTGCCGGCCTCCTCACCCGCATCGGCATTGGCTGCCAGGAAGCCGGTGAGGTTGTTTCGAGTCTGTCCCTGCGCCTGGCGTGGGATGAACGACGAGGTCAGCGAGAACGCCGACTTCTCCTGGCCGGGCATCTTGAGCGTCAGGTAGAACGGCGGCTGCAGGAGGTTGCGCTCCTGATTGACCGTCGGATCCGTCGGCAGCGTCCAGAAGTCCTGGCCGGTGTAGAAGGAGTTCGCGTCATCGACGTGGTAGCGGGTCAGCAGCGAACGCTGGACCTTGAACAGATCCTCCGGGTAGCGCACGTGCGCCATGAGCTCAGCGCTCATATCCTTCGTGGAGTTGAACAGGTCCGGGAAGATCTTCATCCAGGTCTGCAGGACCGGATCGTCGTCCTCCCAGGCATACAGGTCGACCTCACCGTCATAAGCATCGACGGTGACCTTGACGGAGTTGCGGATGTAGTTCACCTGCTGCGGCGGCAGCGCCTGCTGGCTGTTGCTGCGCTCGGTGTTCGAGTCCTGCGTGGCGTCCTGCAGCACCTGCGGAGTCGAGTACGGGTAGTTGGGGCTCGTCGTATAGGCGTCGACGATCCACTTGATGCGCCCGTCGATGACCGCCGGGTACGGATCGCCGTCGACTTCGAGGAAGGGCGCGACCCGCTTGATGCGCTCACGCGGAGTGCGCTCATACAGGATCTGCGACTTCGCATTGACCGCATCGGAGAGCACGATCTGCTCATCCTGGAACTTCACGGCGTAGACCAGCCGGTTGAAGAGGTTTCCGACGCTCGGGCCGCCCTCACCAGAGAAGGTGTTGTAGACCTGCGCCTCACCATCCTCACCATCGGCCGGGTAGTCGATCTCGCGCGGATCCGATCCCTCGGGGCCGCCGACGATCGAGTACACCGGTGAGCGCTCACCGAAGTAGATCCGCGGCTCGTACTCCCCCAGCTCACCGGTCGGCGGGATGTTGGCCTCAAGGAACGACGGCTGGCCGTCATTGCCCTGGCGGTTGCCGTAGGCGGCCACGATGCCGAACCCGTGGGTGTAGACGACAGCCTGGTTGAGCCATGAGGAGTCCGCCTGCGAGTCCGGATTGAGCTCACGCAGCGCGATGACGGTGTCCTGCATCTCGTCATCGATGCGGTAGCGGTCGACGTCGAGCTGCTCGGGGAAGCTGTAGAACGGCCGCTGCTGCTGCAGCTGGCGGAACGTATCGGAGACGAGGTTCGGGTCGAGCAGACGCACCGAGGCAGCAGTCTCGGCATCCGCGCGCAGCGCACCGGATTCGCCTTCGGTGGTCGGCGAGTACGGGATGACATCGACGTCTTCGATGTCGTAGGCATACCGGGTGGCGTCGAGGTTGCGCTGGATGAACTCGCGCTCCAGCGACTGCTCCGAGGGCGAGACCTGGAACTGCTGCACGGCTGTCGGCAGGCCGATGACGGACACCGCGCCGAGCACGAGCAGCATGATGACCGAGACGATCGAGAGCTTCCACATGCTGCGGAAGGCATTGGCGATGAACAGCGCGGCCACGACGAGGGCGGCCAGCGCGATGATGAGCATCGCCGGGAGTGTGATGTTGCTCGTCGTGTAGGTCGCACCGGTGACGATGCCGCCGGTGTTGGTCAGCGATTCGAAGCGCAGCACGAACAGCCGGCCGGCCTGCATGAGGATGAGGATGCCGGCGGTGACGGCGATCTGCACCTGGGCGGCCCGGCTCATATCCAGTCCGCGCTGCTCACCCGGACGCAGTCCGCCGAACAGGTAGTGAGCCACGAGCGAGCCGATGAAGGCCAGCAGCGCCACCATGCCGAGGTAGTCGACGGCCATGCGCAGGACCGGCAGCTGGAAGACGAAGAACGACACGTCCATGCCGAACTCGGGGTCGTCGATGCCGAAGGGCGTGGAGTGCAGGAACATCTGCACCTCCTGCCAGGAGGCTGACAGCGCGATGCCGCCGAGCACACCGACGACGAGCGAGGCGACGATCGTCACAACCGCCCGCAGCGGCTCGATGGCCTCACGGTAGCGGTCGAGGTTCTCCTGCTGCGGCGTCGTCGGGGCGTAGACCGGGCGCTTGCTGTGCGCGAGGCTCAGGCACAGCCACAGCGGTCCGGACATGACGAGCACACCGATGAGGAACAGCACGATCTTCGTGATCCATTCGGTGGTGAAGACCTGCAGGAAGCCCAGCTGGTCGAACCAGAGGATGTCGGTGTAGAGCTGCGCGAACACGACGAACAGGCCCAGCACCACGGCCACGCCGATGAGCGTGAGGAGCAGCGGCGAAACCTTCGTCGAACGCCCCTGCGACCCGCCGCTGCGGGCAGGCTTGCGGGGTTGACCGGCCGAAAACGTCACTCGTTCCCTTTCGTCGAAGCGATATCAGTGTGCGCCCTGGGAGGCATCGCACTGAGGAAGGCTGTCGGTGTTGCCGGCGGCGATGTCCTTGACCGCCGTGTGGGCATCGGACAGCGTATCGATGCGCACGACATGAAGATCGGTGGAGGCGGCGGCGTCGAGCACCTCCGCGCAGTTGTCCCGCGGGGATAGGAAGTACTCGGCTCCCGCGTCCGAGGCGGCACTCACCTTCTGCCGGGCCCCGCCGATCGGCGTGACGGTGCCATCGGCCTCGATGGCACCGGTGCCGGCGATCGGGACGCCGCCGGTGAGGTTGCCGGGGGTGAGCTCATCGATGATCGTGAGCGCGAAGACCATGCCGGCGGACGGGCCGCCGATGTCCTCGACGTTGAAGGTGACGTCGAACGGGAAGTCGAAGCTCTGCTGCATCGAGATGCCGATCATCTTCTTCCCGTGCACCGGCGTCGGCTCCAGTTCGACGCTCATCTCCTCCTCACCGCGGAGGAGGCCGAGCTCGACGGTGCCGTCCGCTTCCGTCACCGCAGCTGCGACAGCGCTCGCGGCCTCGGGGTCGCCGGCGACGTCGGTGCAGTCGATCGAGAGGATCTCATCACCTGGCTCGACGTGACCATCGGCTGGGGAGTCGGCCACCACCTCGGCGACGGTGGTGACAGAGGAGTAGTCGATGCCCAGCTCGCCGAGCGCTGCGGCGGTCGCGGTGTCCTGCGAGGAGGCCATCTGCGCGGTGTTCTCGCCGGAGACGTCCTCCCGCGTGGTGGTCAGCGGGTAGAAGGTCTCGTTCGGCACGACTGTCTGGGTGCGGCTGATGACCGAGCGCAGCGCCTCGGAGGCGTAGACCTTCTTGCCCGGCCCGCCGGCGACGGCGACGGTGAGCATGTCGAGCTGGCCGTCGGCCTCATAGGTCTCGGTGCCGCTGATCGTGATGAGATCTTTACCGTCGACCGGTTCGAGGGTGTTGACGACCGGTCCGGGCATCTGCAGCAGATAGGGCACGGGGACGAGCGCGCAGACGAGCACGAGGCTGTAGGTGAGGATCCCGGAGAGCACTCCGCCGGCGCGTGCACGCGGCTTCTTCGCGTTCTCACCGGCCGTTCCCGAGGCGGTGGCAGGGCTGGTCTGCGCGGCGCCGGAACTGGGCTGAGACTGGCTGCCGTGAGCCGGCTCAGGATCCTGTGCCGAACCGGCACCGACGGTGTTCGTCACGTGGTTCAACCCTTTCGACACGCACCAGTGAACAGACCTGATCCAGTCTAGACGAGGCACTGCCTGCGAACCACTCAGGAACCGGCTCGCCGCAGCCGGATTCCGGCTGGCCGCGTGCGGTTTCGCCGAGGACGAAACCGGTGTGTCAGCCGCGCGCGCTTGGAACATTTCACCAGCTTGTGCCGTTAGCCTGACAGGAATACCACTGCCCGCTCCGAACCAGGGGGTCACCATGAGCGATGAGAACGACCGCGAACAACAGCCTGACGATCAGAGTCCTTTCGGCAATATGTTCGGCATGTTCTTCGGCCCCGGCGGCGGTGCGGGCTTCGGCGGTCCCGGCGATGGCTCCGGTCAGCAGGGCATGCCGAGCGGCTTCCCATTCGATCCGGCGATGCTCGGCGGGATCATGCAGCAGCTGCAGGAGATGATGAGCGGCGCAGGCGCGCAGAAGGCTGCGGTGCAGGCTGCTGAGCAGTCGGTGCCGACCCCGGATCCGGCTGCCAGCGAGGAGACGCTGGCGACGATCCGCGACGCTTTCCGGATCGCGGAGCTGTGGCTGGGGCAGGTCACCGATCAGCCGACGAGCCTCGGCGATGCGCAGGCGCTGACCCGCAGGGAGTGGGTGCAGCAGTCGCTGCAGGGCTGGGAGAGGTTCCTGTCGCCGGTGCAGACGAATATGACGCAGGCGCTCACCGGCACGATCGCCGAGCAGGCGCCTGAAGAGCTCAAGCCGATGCTGGCGGGGGCCTCGCAGATGTTCGGCTCGATGGCCGGTTCGATGTTCGGCGTGCAGCTGGGCGAGGCGCTCGGCGGGCTCTCCGGCGAGGTGCTGACCTCCACTGATATCGGGCTGCCGCTGGTGAGCGGTGACCGCCCGGTGCTCGTCAACGCCAATGTCGTCGGCGCGGCTGCTGAGCTCGATGTCGATCCCAAGGAGCTGCGCATCTACCTGGCGGTGCGCGAGCTGGCACATCTGTGGCTGTTCAAGCGCGCCCCGTGGCTGGCCGGTCACGTCGAGACCGCGCTGGCGAAGTACGCCTCCGGCATCGAAGTCGATATGGACCGCATCGAAGGCCTGGCCGCGCAGATCGATCCGAGCAACCTCGAACAGGTCAGCCAAGAAGTCCGGGAGGGTCTGTTCAATCCGCAGCAGACGCCGCAGCAGGCGCAGGCGCTCGAGCAGGTGCAGAATCTGCTCTCCGTCATCGCCGGCTGGGCTGATGTCGTCACCTATGCCGCCTGCGAGGCGCTCACCGGTCGCGATGCGATCCGTGAGGCGCTGCACCGCCGGCTGGCGACCCAGAGCTCAGCTGATCGCCGCTTCGCCGAGCTCGTCGGCCTGGAGCTGGTGCCCACCCGCCTGCGCGATGCGGTGGCGCTGTTCGGCTACCTTGAGCAGTCGCAGGGCGCTGAGGCCCGTGACCATGTCTTCACCCATCCGGATCTGCTGCCGACGACGAAGGATCTCGATGATCCGCTCGGTTACCGTGAGCGCCGCCAGGAGGCCTGGTCGAGTGAATCGGCGATCGATGAGGCGCTGGAGAAGATCCTGAGCGAAGGCGCCGGCAGCGATGCGGGCGGCAGTGGCGATGCGGACTCCGGTGCGCGCGAGGCGGATTCCGGTGCGGGTGAGGCTTCCGCCTCCGGCAACGACACAGACTCCGACACTGACTCCGATTCCGGCTCTGGTGACGAATCCGATTCCGGCGATGCACGCTGAGCGCGAGCTCACGCGCTTCGCTGCTGAGCTCAGCAGCGCCGGCCAGGCCCCGCAGGCAGAGTTCCTCCTCGCTGCGGGGCCTGCCGCTTTGTCCAAGGCCGACAGCGGCGAGCATTTCACCGCCAGCTGCATCGTCTTCGACCTGGCAGCAGACGGCGGGCAGGTGCTGCTGCAGCGGCACCGGAAGACCGGCCGGTGGATGCAGTTCGGCGGCCATATCGAACCGGCAGACGCATCGTTCGCTGCTGCCGCGGCCCGGGAGCTGTCCGAGGAGGCCGGGCTGACAGGCTGGCGCTGGTTCTCCCCCGCCCCTGTCGAGGTGAGCGAGTATGTGCTCTCAGCCGCCCACGGCAGCTGCACACGTCATCGGGATGTGCTCTTCGCCGCCGATGTGCCCAGTGATGCCGTGACCCGCAGATCCGCCGAGTCCCATGCTCTGGGCTGGTTCAGCCTCACCGAGCTGCCGGAGGACCTCATGCCGGACCTGACCGACCGCCTGCACACACTGTGGGAGGCCGCCCGAACCGCTGCCGCCAGCTGAGCGCACGGGCGCGGCAGCGCCCCAGCGGCACCAGCAGGAATGCCCGCACCTCGCCGGTCAGCCTGCGAACCGTAGGTTAGTCCTATCCGCCTGATTGCGAGGCTGCGGCCTCCCCGTGACTGAAGCCGGCGAGGAAGATGTCGGCATCCGCAGTGCGCTCATAGCGTGCCGCCAGCGCGTGGAAGTCCGGCGAGTGATTGGGTTCGCGCAGGTGTGCCAGCTCGTGGACGAGCACAGCATCGAGCACCCAGTCCGGGACGCCGCGCAGCCTGTCGGAGATGCGGATCTGACCCGTCGCCGAGGTGGTCGAGCCGAAGCGCGTGCGCTGGTTGCCGACCCAGCGCACGGAGCTCGGGTGGATCCCATCGTCGAACAGCCGCCTGTTCAGCTCAGCAGCACGAGCTTCAAGCTCAGCGTCCCCGGGCGCCGAGGATGCTGCTCGACGCTCCAGACGCGCGATGAGGCGAGCAATGGTGCCGAGGTTGCGCTCCAGGTCGAAGCGGGCCGGAACTGCCAGCTGGTAGCCCAGCGGAGTCTTCGTCGCCGAGATCGTCTTCCGGCGCCTGGCAGAGCGGCGCAGCGTGATGCTGCCGTCGTCGATCCCTGCACGCACATCCGCGACGTCCACGTCATCTCCTCTTCTCATCGGCCCTATCTGCAGCCACACAGCCAGCGCGCCAGCCGACCGCCCCGACCGCTCGTTCTTCCGCCGCTCATCTTCGCACGTGCCACTGACACCGGCTGCTGAGCACCTCTGCTCCCCCGACAGCACAGCGTGACGCAGCCCACCCGACAGCCGCCCATCTTCCACATGTGACCAGATTCTCCAAGCCGCCACGCCGTTGGAAGCACCAGGAGAAAATCTTTCTTGGATTTTCTCTGTGTCCACACCTGCTGATACGACGATTGCTCATGTCAGAGGCGGCATAGCGGGATCGTGCGGAAGAGAATCCACCTGAGCATGCACACCGTTATCCACGTATTCGGAACCAGTATGCGGCGTTTTCCACACCTCATGCACAGGGGCTGGGCCGCACTCTGTTGACGTGGGCGCGGCGGGCAACATAGTTTGAGGAGTCAGACCCTCGGAAAACCCGAGATTCGTGGGCTGGGGGAAGGTTCACGAACCTCGCGAGCGGCTGAGGGCGTCGACCGGGCGAACAGCTCCGGCAGCGTGTGCATGACACCGCATGTCAGGGGTGCGTTCGCCCGGTCTCTTTTGTCCCTCTGCTGTCGCCGCACAGCTCTCATCACGCCCCGCGCAGCCGTGCCGCGCGGCTGCGGCGGAAGCCCGCCAGCAGGCTGTCGGCCCGGAGTTTTCCACACTTTCCACCCAGGTCTGTCTTCGGTGCTCTCAGGCGGACTACGATGCCGGTGAACAAGGGGGGTTCACGGCAATGAGATATCAGCTCTACCGGTCGGTTCCGGTGGTCTGGCGCAGCGGCACATGTGTGCAGTTCGGCATCGACGACCCGGTGCTCATCGACGGGCTCACCGCGGCAGATGCGGAGCTCATCAGCGCCGTCCGGATGGGCATCGGGGCCGGTGACTTCGACGCCCGTGCCGCGCAGCTCAACGTCAGTCCGGCCCGAGCTGCGTCACTGCTGTCGCTGCTCGATGAAGCAGGCGCCCTCATCCCTGCTGAGCACGCCGCTGCCCGCGCCGGCACGGCCGGGCATATCGACGCCTATGCCGCCGGCTGCCGCCTCGAGCCCAGCACGGCCGCCGGTCAGCTGACCGCACCCCATGTGCTGGTGCTCGGACCGCTGCGCCGCGGCCTCTACGCCCAGCTCGTGTCGGCTGGTATGCGGGTGGAGATCATCGAACGCGCTGAGGACGCTCTCACCGTCGCCCGTCCGCTCGTCGTCATGACCGGCGTGTGGGTCGAAGACGCCGTCGGAGCCGGGTTCCTGCACGACCACGAGATCGAACACTGCCATCTCACCATCGGCCAGCAGCAGGCACGGCTGTCCCACATCGTCCGTGCGCAGCAGAGCCCGTGCACCGCGTGCGCGTTCGGTTTCCGCAGCGATGAGGATGAGAACTGGTTCGCCGCCTGGCAGGGGCTGTGGCAGCAGACACCGGCAGCCGGGCAGGTCGATCCCGTGCTGTGTGCGCTGTCCTTCGCCCAGACGGCTGCCCAGCTGCGCGATCACATCCTCGGACGCAGCGATATGGTCACCGACCTCGTCTTCTCCCTCACCGGCGCGGTGGAGGAGCGCACACCGCAGTTCCATCCCAGCTGCAGCTGTCAGGCTTCGGTGCCGCAGATGCTCAGCAGCGTGTGATGAGCAGCTTCTGCGGTTCATTCAGCACTGCGATTCACGCAGCACCGCGGTTCACAGGCTGCTGCGGTTCAGCGGCCGTTCTGATGCTGGTGGACGACGCTGATGATCGCCTCGCCGAACTGCTCCTGCTTCACCGCACCGATTCCCGGCACCCGAGCCAGTGCCTCTCGGTCACGGGGTGCGACCTCGGCGAGCATATTGAGCGTCGCATTCGTCAACACCATATAGGCAGGTATCCGGTTCTCCTCCGAGGTCTGCTTGCGCCAGGCCCGCAGTGCCTCCAGCAGCTGCGGGTCGATCTCTCCGGGGCAGTCGCCGCAGCGCCCGATCCGGCGTTCGACGACATTGACGAGGACCTTCTGGCACTTCTGGCACAGCACCGTATCGCGCCCGTGTGCGCTGCCGGCTGCCCTGCTGCGCCGCGCTGTCTGCGGCCGCTGCACGCGTTCGCCGCGCAGTTCGGCTAGGAACCGCGAGGGCCGCCGGCTGCCAGCGCGGCCGGCGTGACGGGCCTTCGACCAGCTGAGCCGCAGCTGCTTGCGGGCACGGGTGACAGCGACATAGAGCAGCCGCCGCTCCTCGGCGATCTCTGCCGGTTCGGTGGCGTAGCTGATGGGCATGAGTCCTTCGCTCAGACCCACGACATGCACGCTGTCCCATTCCAGGCCCTTGGCAGCGTGGACGGAAGCCAGTGTGACGCCGTTGATCGGCGGGGCGAACTGGTGCTCCTGCCGGTCGGCGAGTTCGGCGACGAACCGCTCCAAGGGAACCGGCACCTCGGACTCGGCCTGCATCGTCTCGGCCAGATCGACGAGCGCCCGCAGCGATTCCCACTTCTCACGCGCAGCGCCCACCCGGGCGTCATCCGTTGCCGACCAGCCGGTGTTCTCCAGCACCTCGCGCACCACGTCGTGCAGGGGCGCGATCCCATGGGTGCGGGTCGCGGCGTTGAGCATCACGAGCGCCTGCTTGACCTCGGGCCGAGCGAAGAACCGTTCGCCGCCGCGCAGCACATAGCTGATGCCGCGCGCCGAAAGCGCCTCTTCATAGGCCTGGCTCTGCCCGTTGGTGCGGAACAGCACCGCAATGTCCTGCGCGGCCCGCCCGGCTGCCAGCTCCGCGGCGATCGCCTCGGCGACGGCGGCGGCCTCTGCCTGGTCGTCGCTGTACTCGAAGTACTGCACCGGCCCGGACCGCGGATGCGTCGGCTGTAGCACGAGCGCTCCCCTGCCGGTGTGAGCCAGCAGCCGGTTGGCGGTTTCGACGATATCGGTGCTGGAGCGGTAGTTGCGCACCAGCCGCACGGTCGTGGCGTTGGGCAGGTCGCGGCGCAGGCCCAGCAGGAACGAGTCCGTCGCCCCAGCGAAGGTGTAGATCGTCTGCGCGGGGTCGCCGACGACGCACAGGTTCTCCCGCCTGCCCAGCCAGCGGCGCAGCAGATCGTACTGCAGCGGGGAGACGTCCTGGAACTCATCGACGACGAAGCTGGTGTACTGGGAGTGGACCTTGGCGAGGATGTCCTCGCGGGTGCCAAGCACCCCATTGAGGACGAGCAGCACGTCCTCGAAGTCGATGAGACGGCGGCGGGATTTCAGCTCCGAGTAGGCGAGCATGATCCGCTCCATCCCGCCGATGTCGATGCCCTCAGGCAGCTCACGATTCTCCGCAGCCTGCAGATACTCTTCGACGCCGAGCAGTGACACAGCAGCGTATTCGATCTCGGCGGCGACATCGCGGACGACTTCGCGTTCGGGTTCGTAGCCGAGGCCGGCCAGCGTCTGCGAGAGCACTCCGGCTTTGTGCGCCAGCACCTCGGGGAACGGGCCCTCGGCGAAGGCCGACCAGAAGAACCGCAGCTGCCGCAGCGCCGCGGAGTGGAAGGTGCGCGCCTGCACGCTCGGCACACCGAGGCCGCGCAGCCGCGAACGCATCTCGCCGGCGGCCTTGGACGTGAAGGTCAGGGCGAGCACCTCGGTGGGCCGGAACTGGCCGCTGTGCACGCCATAGGCGATCCGGTGCGTCATCGCCCGGGTCTTGCCGGTGCCGGCACCGGCGAGCACGACGAGCGGACCGTCGAAGTGCTCGGCCACCTGCCGCTGCTCGGGATCGAGCGCGTCGAGGAGTCGTTCTGCCGCGCCCGAGGCGCCAGGACCGCTGGCAGCGTTCGGCTGCGGTTGGCCGTGTGGAGGGTTGGGGGCTGGGGTCATGCGTTGTGCAGCCATGCAGAGATGAGCTGCCCGGCGATCGACACGCTGCCCGGCGTCGAGATCGCGCCGCTGGCGGACTGCTCGCGCAGCTCTTCGCGGGTGAACCAGCGCAGCATCGAGATCTCGACCATATCGGCTTGGAAGTCCAGTGTCTCGGCTTCGGCGCTGAACCCGAGCATGAGCGAAGCAGGGAACGGCCACGGCTGCGACCCCAGATAGCGGGGGTTGCGGCACGGGACCCGCGCCTCTTCCCACACCTCGCGCAGCACGGCGTTCTCCAGGGTCTCTCCGGGCTCGACGAATCCGGCGAGCACCGAATAGCGGTCTGCCGGCCAGGCGGCGTTGCTGCCGAGCAGGATCCGCTCGGTGCCGTCATCATCGGTGTGCACCACGGCCATGATGACCGCCGGGTCGGTGCGCGGGAAGTGTTCGCTGCCGGCTTCCGAATCGCGGCGCACCCAGCCGCCGCGCATCGGCACTGTCGGTGCGCCGTTGCGTGGGGAATGGGTGTGCGTCCGGTGCCAGTTGCCGACGGCGACGAGTTCACAGGCCAGGCCGACATCGCGGTCGCTGAGGGCCTCTGCGATCTCGCGCAGCGACAGCCAGGTGGGCTCGGCTGCTTGGATGCCGCTGGACGGAGCGTCGAAGAAGTCGACGGCGTCGCGGTCGCGCTGGGCGGCCAGCGACGCATCGACTGCCGCCCGGCCGTCATCGCTGAGGTCGATGCCGATCCAATGCGTATCGGTGTCGTCGACGCCCAGATAGATCTGTGTGGAGTCGTGCGGCACCTGTTGCTCGGCAACCGGCAGCAGTCCGCCGGAGGCGACGAGCAGATAGCCGCGGTGGGCGAGGATCCCGTGCACACGCGGGCGCTGCCACAGCTCGGAGAGGTCACCGTCGGCCCCGCGTGCCATATCGTTGCGGTCGATCGCACTGCGGGCAAGGCTGGCCGGCTCGAGCATCGGGAGGGGCTCCATGTCTCCCACTGTAGCGAAGGCCGCGGACACCGCTTCGCACTCCGGCAGATGTGTGGACAGCACCGCAGGCGGCCACGGCGGATGCGGATCCTCCGAGTGTAGATCCACCATCGGGCTGGCCTCGGCAGGTAGATTGGTGCACGTGGACACCATGGGACTGAGGCTTGCAGCAATCGCCGCCGGAGAGATCACCGGTTTCGAACCGACGCTGTGGACACAGCTGTCCGATTCACGTGGATCGCGGGTGCTGCTCAGCTCGGAGGATCGGTCGCTGGTCGTCAGCCTCATCCCCGAGACCGAGGTGCCGGCTGCCCAGACCGAGGCTGTCGCCGGTGCCGTGCTGCGCAGCCTGCTGCCGGATTCCCCGATCGGGTTCCCGCAGATCGTGGCGACGACGCCGGCCCCGGATGACCTCACCCAGGACGGCGTGCCCTATGAAGTCCAGATCTCCGATCCACTGCGCGGAACTCCGGCGACGCTTGCCGATTTCGAGGATTCCGCCGATGCGGTTGCCTCGCTGGCTGATTTCCTCGCTGACCTGCACAACAGCGATACCGGCGCCGTCGCGGATGCCGGTCTTGTCGTCCATGACTCTGCTGAGCTGCGCGAACAGCTGCTGGCAGATCTCGACCGCGCCGCTGGCACCGGGCTGGTGCCGACTGTGCTGCTGCAGCGGTGGGAGGACGCCTTGGAGAACGTCTCGACTTGGCGTTTCCTGCCGTGCCCGATCCATGCAGCGCTTGCGCCCGAGGCGATCCGCATTGATGCGGGCCAGGTCGCCTCTGTCAGTGACTTCTTCCGCTTCCGGGTCGGTGACCCTGCCGCTGATCTGGCTGCAGTGTCGACCTTCGTCTCCGGGGAGCAGTACGATGCCTTCCTCGCCCGCTACCGGCAGCAGCGCAAGATCAAGGATGCGGGTCTGCAGGCCCGGGCGGAGCTGCTGGCCGAGCTGGCGGTGCTCGACTGGCTGCTGCTCGCAGTCGACACGGAGGATGATGCGGCGAAGGCCGATGCGGTTGAGCTGCTGAGATCACTGGCTGATGTCGCCACGGCCGAGGTTCAGGAGCCGCGCCACGCCCAGCCCTTTGAGTTCACCGACCGGCAGCCGGCTGATGCCTCTGAGGCGGGGGCTGCCGATGAACCGGATGCTGCCGGCGAACCAGCAGAACCGACCGACGCAGCGGGTCCTGATGACGTACGTGCCGCTTCCGATGACGGTGCAGATGCTGACGATCCCAGCGAGGTCAGTGATGTGTCGGCTGAGGTTGCTGCTGCCGCGGCAGATGATGCGGATCCCGAGACAGACGTCGACGAGGCCGATCACACCGATGCTGTCTGGCAGCCGGCAGTGCGCCCGCACGTGCGGGGCGGCAGCCACGGCGACAACACTTTCCGGCCGGCGGCGGCACCGGCTCCCTTCGACGAGAGTGCAGCAGCCGACGCGCCCACACAGCGCATCATGGACTTCGACGATGACGACATCTCGAACTACGACACGGAGCGGATCAGCGGTCCAGACGCCGACGGACAGCAGAACTCCTGATCCTCAGAGGCAGGGCACCTGCCCCTCAGAGCTCGAGTCGCTCGACCAGCTCGGCTTCGCTCATGACATGCGGGACCGTCACTTCCCGGTCATCTCCGAGGAAGTAGAACCCGCACTCGATCTGCTCGGCATGGGCGAAAGCCGGCATCTTCTGCACGGCCAGCCGGTAGATCGCCAGCTGAATCGCCCGGTCGGCCAGTTCGGTCTCCGTTCGCGGTGACCGTCCGGTCTTCCAGTCCACGACGTAGTAGCCGCCGTCGATGGCGAAGATCGCATCGATCTTGCCCGGCACCGTCACGGTCTGTCCTTCGCTGCCGGTGAGCGTCAGCTCGAAGGACTGCTCGACGGCGACGGGGTCGAGTGTCGCGAATCGTGACTTCTCGAACCGGGCGCACAGCTCGTCCAACGTGGCGCGCAGATAGGCCGGAAGCGCAGCCATGTGCGGGTCGTCGTCGAGGTCTTTCAGGGCTGCCTGGCCGAAGTAGTTCTCGACCCAGGCGTGGAAGGCGGTGCCGAGCCCGGCCGCGTGGGAAGGTCCCTGCGGCATGGGGCGGCGCAGCTCCCGACGGTAGCCTTCCGGGTCCTCGGCCAGCTGCACGAGCCCGGTCGCTGAGAGCCGGCTGGGCAGTGCGAACTCATCTGCCGGCTGCTGGCGTTCGGCCTGCAGCTGCTGTGCCATGTGCGCCAGCGCTGCGATCTCTGCTGGTGCCCCGTCGCCGTCAGCGAGCTGTTTGAGCTTGGGGCCAGCGCGCAGCGCTGAGGCGAAGACCGCGGTGAGCTCTGCTCGGCGTGCGGCCTCATACTCATCGGCTGCCGGCGGCCACAGAGCATGGGTTCCCTGCTGCTCGGGCCGTTCGGTGTTCTCATCCCCGGGTGAGAGCACCTCATCGGGGTCGAGGCCGAGCACCTCGGCTGCCTCGCAGAGGAATGGGGAGAACTCATTGCGCTTCGTCCGGCTCGTGAACAGGCTGCCGCCGAGCCACAGATGCTGTTTGGCGCGCGTGACAGCGACGTAGCCGATGCGCCGCTCCTCCGTGTTGTGGTGCTCGGTGAGCTGTGCGCGCAGCTCGTTATCCTTATACGCTTTGATCTCGTCTTCGGTGCCGAACCTGGATTCTGTCAGGTCGAAGCGCGGAATGTGCTGGTTGTCTCCGCGCAGCGCGTACGGCAGCGCCCCACCGGAAAGCCACGCCGTGAAGCTGCGCAGCGTGGTGGGCATATCCCCTTCGGTCATGTGCGGGATGGCGACGATGTCGAAGCCCAGGCCTTTCGATCCGTGCACCGTCATGATCGTGATCGCCCCGGCCGCTGCCGGTTCCTCCGGCATGCCGAGCGATTTCTCCTCATCCATGATCGTCAGCCAGGTGAGGAACTCCTCCAGGGTGCCGGCCGGGTGCTGGGCTGCGAAATCTGCCGTGAACGAGATGAACGCATCGACGGATTTCTCATGATTGGCTCGTACGGCCGGCGGCAGTGACTCGATCTCGGTGTCGATGTCGAGTTCGACGATGGCAGCCCGGACGAGACCGGGCACGGTGACGGCCATGCGCCTGAGGTGGCGGAGGCTCTCGGCCAGCCGGATGAGCCTGCGCGTGGCTGTCTCAGACAGACCGGACGTGCGCCAGTCGACGACCACCGGCTGCCTCTCAGCGCGGTCGGGCTCGCGCAGGACCGGGCCGACGGCGATGAGGTCATCGAGCGCTTCGATGATGCCCACTGTCGGTACGCCGTGATCATCGGCGGCCTGCTCGTCATTGCTGTCTGGTCCCGTGCCACCTGCAGCGGAACCGCCGCCAGCGCCAGCAGCGGATGCGGATTCTGCTGCTGCCTGCTGGCTGGCTTTGAAGACCTGCTGCGCACGGTCGTTGCGGGCTGATGCGAACCGGTGCAGGGCTGCGATGTCAGCGGCGCCGAGGGCACAGCTGCGGCCGCTGATGAGCCGCATCACCTCGGTCCCGGCGTTCGGGTCGACGACCGCGTGCAGCGCAGCATGCAGATCGGCGACATAGGTGTCTTCGAGCAGCCCGTCGGCACCGGCGATGTGCACCTCGAACCCGGCGGTCTCCAGAGCACGGGCCGCTTCGGAGAGGAAGGAGCGTTTGCGGCACAGCACGGCACGCTGCGGCGGTTCCGTCCTGCCGCTGTCATGCCATGCAGCGGTCGCACTGTGCATGAACTCGACGAGCGCGGCCATCTGGTCGGTGCCGAACACAGGATCGGGTTCGCCGATCGTCGACACGATGTGGGTGTGCCCATCACCAGCACCGGGACGGTGGCGCAGCACGTCCTTCTCATCGTATTCGGGCAGTGCTTCGGAGATCTTGTTCGCAACGGCGAGGATGCTCTTGTCATTGCGCCAGCCGATGCTCAGAGTCCTGATGTGCGCATCCGCACTCTCCGGTTCTGCGCCGGGGCTGGCTGCGGGAAGCCGGCGCTGGAACTGGCGCGGGAATTCGCTGATGTTGCGGGCTGAGGCGCCGCGCCAGGCGTAGATCGACTGGCGGGGGTCGCCGACGGCCATGACGTTCTTGCCGTTGAACAGCAGCTGAAGCAGCTGAAATTGCGAGTCCGAGGTGTCCTGGTACTCATCGAGCATGATCGCATCCCAGCGGCTGCGTTCGATCGGCAGGACGCGACTGTCGGGACGGCTCATGATCTCGTAGGCGTACTTGACCTGGTCGGAGAACTCCATCGCCGATTCGCGGCGTTTGGCTTCGAGGAACCGCTCGGCGAGGACTGCGACCTTCCGCTTGGCCATGAGCTCCCCGAGCACGCTCGTGCTGCGCAGCGAGACGATGCGTTCGGCCAGCTGATCGCGCAGTTCACGGTCTCCGTGGCCGAGCCCGGCAAGGCCGACACCGGCCCGTTCGGCCAGCGCCCAGATCTCGGCGATCGCCGGTTCCTTCTCCTCCTTCGCCAGCATCTTCCCCCGCTTGATCGCAGCGCAGTACGCCGAGATCCCCGCTTCACCGAGCAGCCGGTCGATGCAGGCATCGAGGTAGTCGATCACCTCCTGCGGAGTCCTGAGATGCTCATTGATCTGGCCGGCCATCTCTCGTACGCGGCCGATGAGCGAGGAGCGGCTGACACCGGCCGGGATCTCATGGGATGCAGCGGCCAGGACGATCTCCTCTGCCAGGCGGATCGAACCGGCAGCATCGAGGACAGAGGAGTCGGATTCGATGCCGATCACCAGCCCGTAGTCGCTGACGAGCGACGCAGCATAGGAGTTGTACGTCGAGATCGTCGGCATCTCGAACTCCGCCAGCGTCGCGCCGTGTCCGCTGCCGGCACCACCAGCGGCAGCTGTGCGGGTGCGGCCCTCGCCGGCGCGGGTGGCACGGCGGAAGGTGCGTACGAACGCCCAGATCCGCTCCGTCAGCTCGCCGACGGCCTTGCGTGTGAAGGTCAGGCCGAGGATGCGCTGCGGGTCGGCATACCTGTTGGCGATGAGCCACAGCACCCGCAGCGCCAGCGTCTCCGTCTTTCCGGAACCGGCTCCGGCGATGATGACGGTGGGTTCGAGTTCGGCTTCGATGATCGCAGCCTGTTCCTCGGTCGGCGGATGCACGCCGACGATCTGAGCCAGTTCTGCGGCACTGTACTGCGCGGTCATCCGCGGCCCTCCTCTGAGTCGCTGTCCATCACGGCCGGGCAGGAGCTGCGCACACGGCAGTAGCGGCAGGCATCTGCCGATGGTGTGGCGGGAAAGTGCGCCGAGCGCATCTGCCGGGCCGTCTCATTCACCATCCGCGCAGCCCAGCTGAGCCCGTCGGGACTGTCGTCCTCAGTCTGCAGGGCTGGCTGTTCGCGCAGAGTGGGCTTCGTCTTGCGCAGGAACACCAGTTCTGCACCCGCGGGTGTGCCTGTCAGCTGCGTGCCGTCGGTGAGTTCGACGGCGCCGCTGGGGTGGGCCAGCGCCGCCTGGTAGGTGCCCAACTGCGCGTGTGTGGGCATCTCCTTCGTGCCTGTTGGGTTCTTGCCGGTCTTGAAGTCGATGACGTAGAGGCCGCGGCCGTCAGCGAGCTGTTCGATGCGGTCGAGGCGGCCGCGGATCTGCCACGGTCCGCCCTGTTCCGGATCGGTCTCGACGGCACTGATCGTGGCTTCGACGCCGACACGGGTGCTGGCTCCGCTGCGCCCCCGCAGATAGGTGCTGAGATTGCTCACCATGTTCGCGATCGCGGCGTACTCAGCTTCACGCTCCCATTCGGAGTCGAACTCCAACTCAGCGAACTTCTCCTCGAACGCCTGCTGCATCCCCAGCAGGTCGCCGTCGGGGAACTCCTCGGCCAGAGCGTGGATGAGCGTGCCGGTCGTCTGCGCCTGCGTGGCCGCCATCTCCCCGGAATGGCGGGAGAGGAACCACTGCAGTGGGCACGTCGCGAAGCTCTCCATCGCCGATGGGCTGAGCGTCACCATCTCATCGGCCTCACGGATCGGTGCTGAGGAGCTGCGCTCATACCAGCGCTGCCAGGCCGAGGTGTGAGCCTCACCGACCTGTGCCGCTGCCAGTGCGGCCAGCAGCTGCGCCCACTGCTCCCGTTCGTCGGGTGTGGTGGCGGTTTCGAAGCGGTTGCGGGCCAGGGCCGCGATCGAGCGAACGCTCAGCTGTTCGGCCGCCAGCTCCGGCGCCGCGGCGGCGAGCGCATCAGCTGCCTCAGCCGGCTCCTCGGCAGCGGCAGGATCCGTGTCGAGGCTGGTGTCCGGGCGCAACAGGGTGAAGAAGCCGCTGGGGGTCGATTCGCCGTCATCAAGTGCGGTGATGAGCAGATGCTTCCGTGCCCGCGACAGGGCTGCCAGCAGCAGGCGCGCCTCATCGCGGATGACGGTGCGGCGCCGCTGGGCGAACCGGGCCGCCTGTGCGGTGCGGCTGTCGGTCTCCGGGGCGTCGACCGGCAGATTGCCGTCGAGTGCATCGCAGAGGTCGGCGGTGTCGAAGATCGAGCCGCGGATCTTGGGGTTGGGCCACTGTCCGTCGTTGACGTCGGCGACGATGACGGCGGTGAAATCGCGGTGGGCCACACCGGCGGGTGAGTCGACGACGACCATATCGCCGTGGTGCTGGCGGGCGAGGGAGTCCTGAGCGAAGTCCTGTTCGAGGACCTTCATGGCGAAGCCGCGTGCCGGCATGGCGTCGCCGCCGCTGTAGCGTTCGGCCAGGGTCATGAGCCGGATGACGGCATCGAGCCTGTCGTTGAGCGGATGTGTCGGCTGCGCCGAGGCGCGCGGCTCCCACCGGCGAGCGACGTCGGACGTCTCCCACAGCTGCCACAGGGCGCTGTGCGGATCGGTGCCCTTCACCTCGGCTGCGGTGGCCAGCAGACGCTGGACCATGCCGAGTTCGCGCGGCAGCTCGGCGGCGCGGCGGGTGCGCAGGGCGGTCACGAGCGCGCCGTCGGCGCTGCCGGTCAGCACGGCCAGTTCGCGTTCGAGACCGCGCACCGCCAGGGCATCGGCGCCGCCGTAGACGCCGGTGAGGAGTTCGCGGGCGACAGCTTCGACTGCCTGGGCGTCGTCCTGGTCGAGGGCCAGCAGGCGCAGCAGCGGCGCCGTGGCCGGGTCTGCGGCCAGTGACATACCGCTGCCGGAGACGGGGATGCCGAGGTGTTCGAGCTCCTGCGCCAGGGCGGCTGCGGTCCCGGCGGTGCGGCACAGCACCGCGCACTCCGACCAGTCGAGCTGCGCGTCGTGGTGCCAGCGGCGCAGGGTGCGGGCGATGCCGCGGGTGCGCTCAGCGGCACTGGCATAGACGGCGAAATCCGCGGGACTGCCTTCACCTTCTGCCGGACTGTCCTCGTCGCCCACCGAGCTTTCCGCGTCGGCTGCCTGCGCTCCCCTGCCGGCGGGCAGGTGGCCATAGGCCTGCTCGGCTGAGAGGGCTCCGGCGAATCGGTGCCACAGCCCGGCGAGCGCGCCGGCGCCGCGGCAGGCGGGGTCGAGGGGGTCGAGGGTGAGCACGCACATGCCGCCCGGACCGGCGAGGCCGGTGTTCGCCTCCGTGTGCCGGGTCGCCTGTCGCAGCAGCAGACCGGTCGCTCCGCGGAAGGCCTGCGTGGTGGTGTCCGGTGATGCGGTCACGAGGATCCGGCAGCCGAGTGCCCGCAGCCCGGCCAGCACCTGCAGGGCGCCATCGGGAAGGTCCTGGGCGGCGTCGACGAGCACGAACCGCGGCACCCGCTGGCCTGTCTGCTCGGCAGCCGGCCGGGTCGCGACGGAGAAGTCCCACACGCGGCCGGCGCGCACCCCGCGGGAGTCCTGGTCGCGCAGGATCTGCTGCGCCTCGGTCAGCACGCTGGCGGTGTCGACACCGCCGAAGCCGGAGAAGGTGTTGAGGTCGAGGTATTCGGCCATGATGTGTCCGAGCACCGCCCATTCCTGCCGCCCGTGCGTCTGCGCGGCAGCCGTCACCTCAGCGGTGCTGAGGGTGCGGGCCATGACCTCGTTGAGGGCCTCACGCAGCTGGTCGCGGAACCCGCGGGTGGCCCGCACCTCGGCGCTCAGATGCTCCGGCCAGTCAGGCGCCGGTGCCCGGCCGAGCTCATAGCCGTCGAGCATCTCAGCGAGGAACACATCCTGCTCAGCGCCGGAGACGAAGGTCGACGCCCGGCCCAGCTGCGCGCCGTCTCTGGCACTCACGAGCCCGAAGGCGAAGGAGTGGATGCTGCGGGCGGCGGGTGCGGAGCGGATTCCGTCACGGCCGGTCCCGAGGCGGTCGCGCAGCTGGTTGGCGTGCTCCCGATTGGGGGTGATGACGAGGATGTCGTCAGCGCTGCTGTCCGGCAGGCCGAAAAGCTGCTCATACACCCGGCAGACCAGCGTCGTCTTACCGGTTCCCGGGGCGCCGATGACGGTGACATTGCAGCCGTCTGCGGCAGCGGACAGTTCGCTCACGCACCGGTCGACGGCAGCGCTCAGCGACACCTGCTGATGTGCTGCGGCAGCGGCGTGGATCGGTGTGCTCTCATCTCCTGTGGCGACCATGGTGTCATTGAAACACAGGGCACGGACATCGCCTCCGGACCGCTCTCTCGCCTCCGTGCCGGGTCCGTCCGCACGCCGGTCGCTAGGATGACCCCATGGCCACCACACAACGCATGCCCCGCAAGCAGCGCCGCGAGCAGCTCATGCGCGTCGCCACCGAGATGTTCGCTCGGTCCGGTTATCACACGACGTCGATGGATGATGTCGCCGAAGCCGCCGGGGTCTCCAAGCCGGTCCTCTACCAGCACTTCTCCTCCAAGCAGGACCTGTATCTGGCTGCCATCGACACCGCGGCCGAAAGCTTCGCTGAGGCGATCCGCAGCGCTCTGGCCGCCACTGAGGACAACGAGCAGCGCGTCCACGGCACCTACCGCGCCTATCTCACCTTCGTCTCAGAGAACCGCCACGAGTTCGCTGTGCTGTTCCGCTCGGATGCCTATGAGCCCGAGGCCGCCCGCAAGGCGCAGGCCGCGCGCCGCCGGGTCGCCAACCAGATCGCCGAACTCATCACCCGCTACACCTACGCCACCCTCGAGGAGTCGATGCTGCTGGCGCAGGGAGTCGTCGGCATCGCCGAGTACGCCGCCGGCCTGTTCGTCGATTCCGAGGGAATGGATCCGCGCTCGAGTGCCCGGCTGCTGGCGTTCATGACCTTCCGCGGCCTCGGGGCGATGCCGCGCGTCGACGGCAACGCCCCACCGGGACCTGAGGGTTCGGCGGCAGCCCGGCCGTGGGACGTAGACTATCCCCAGTCGACCACCCCGAACGCTCAGGACAAGGAGTGAGTATGGAAGTCAAGATCGGTGTCCGTCAGGCCCCGCGCGAACTGGTCATCGAAACCGATGCCACCGCCGAGGAGATCACCGAGCAGGTGAATGCCGCCCTCTCATCGAATGAGACCCTCGTGCTCACCGATGACCGCGGCCGCAAGGTCATCGTCCCGGCCGACGCCCTGGCCTATGTGGAGACCGGCAGCGCCCAGCAGCATCCCGTCGGCTTCGGGCTCTCCTGACCCCTCGCATTCAGGTGACGGCCGGTTCGACGCCGACCGCACCGCCCGCCCATGAGCGCGCTCAGGCCACCAGGCCGAGCGCGCTCATGCGCCGGGAGTGGTTCGTCATCGCATGCTGCAGGATCTGCGCCTCGGCCTCCTGGGTCTCCGCGGCCTGGAAGCGGCGGATGAGGCGCCGGCCGCGGCCCATCGAATCGGCCACCAGCTTCCGTCCCCACAGCGCCAGCCGTGAGGACAGAGACCGATCCGCCGCGATCGCTGCGGCCAGGCGTGTGCAGAGATCCTCGGCCTGACGTGTATCATCGAGGACAGCGGTGGCAACCTGCCGGCTCTCCTCATCGAGGCCGGTGAGCACCGCACGATAGACGTCGTGCATGATCCCGTCGAGCACGTAGCCCTTCATCAGGCTTTCGTGCCAGTCATGGGGTGTGGTGCGGTCGCGCAGCTCGCTGAAGGCCTGCTGCACATGCTGCATCTGCGCCGTCGCGTCCTCGCCCAGCTCGCCGATGCGGGCGGCCAGGCGCATGAAGTTGTCCAGGGAGTGCCCGGCGACAGTCGCAAGTCCCACTCTGTCCTGCATGGTGGGGGCGTGCTGCGCATCAGTGGCTGACCGTTCGAAAGCGGTGAGCTGGCCATGGGCGATGACGGCAAGGGTTGTCACCGGAGTCGAGGCGGCTGACGAGGAATGGGGCATATCCCATAGCCTACCGCCTCGCTCTGATGTGAACGCGTGCTCCTCGAAGGAGCACTGTGAGGAGACGAACGTGACGACAACTGAACAGACTTTCGCTGACCTCGGAGTGTCAGCCCCGATCGCCGATGCGCTTGCCGACAAGGGCATCGTGCACCCCTTCCCCATCCAGGCCATGACCCTGCCGGTCGCGCTGACCGGCGCGGACATCATCGGCCAGGCCAAGACCGGCACCGGCAAGACGCTGGGCTTCGGCATCCCGCTGCTCGAACGCGTCATCGGCCCGGATGAGGACGATGCCCCGGCTGAGCGGATCCCGCAGGCGCTCGTCGTCGTGCCGACCCGCGAGCTCGCCCAGCAGGTGGCCGGCGATCTGGAGGCCGCCTCGACCCGCCGCAGCCTCTCGATCGTCACCATCTACGGCGGCAAAGACTTCGAACCGCAGATCAAGGCGCTCACATCCGGCGCCGAGGTGGTCGTCGGCACCCCCGGCCGCCTCCTCGACCTCGTCGGCCGTCGCGTCCTCCGCCTCGGCAGGGTGCGCACCGCGGTCCTCGATGAGGCCGATGAGATGCTCGACCTCGGCTTCCTGCCCGATGTCGAGAAGATCATCTCGCATCTGCCCGCCCAGCGGCAGACGATGCTGTTCTCGGCGACGATGCCCGGTGCGGTCATCGCGATGGCCCGCCGCTACATGATCCAGCCGACGCACATCCGCTCGCAGGATCCTGATGACAATACGCAGACAGCGACGAACACCACCCAGTACGTCTACCGCGCCCATGCGATGGACAAGACGGAGATGGTCGCCCGCCTGCTGCAGGCGGAGGGCCGCGGCCGCACGATCATCTTCGCCCGCACCAAGCGCACCGCCGACCGCCTGGCCGAGGAGCTCGCCGAGCGCGGCATGAACGCCAAGCCGATGCACGGCGATCTGCCCCAGCAGATGCGCGAACGCTATCTCACCGCCTTCCGCGACGGCACCATCGACGTGCTCGTGGCCACCGATGTCGCCGCCCGCGGCATCGACATCTCGAATGTCACCCACGTCATCAACTACCAGTGCCCGGAGGACGAGAAGACCTATGTCCACCGGATCGGACGCACCGGCCGTGCCGGTGAGACCGGCATCGCGGTGACCCTCGTCGACTGGGACGATGTGCCGCGCTGGAAGCTCATCAACCGGCAGCTCGGCCTCGACTTCGATGAGCCGGTCGAAACCTATTCGACCTCGCCGCACTTCTTCGCAGACCTCAACATCCCCAAGGGCACCAAGGGCCGGATCAAGGGCGCGAAGCCGGCGGAGGAGAACCGGGACCGTCGCCGAGGCGGTGGCCGCGGCGGCCGTGACAGCGGCCGTTCCGGCAGCGACCGGCAGGAAGGACGCGAGGGCCGTCGGCGCCGGCCGCGGCGCCGCACCCGAGGCGGGCGTCCCGTCGAGGCCGGAGCCGAGGCCGAGGCGGGCGGCACCTCGGCTGCGGAGCAGAGCTCCGGTGAGGGCGCACCGCGCCGTCGCCGGCGGCGTCGCCGCTCCGGCGCAGAGAAGCCGGCTGAGGCCTGAGCCCAGCGTGAGGCCTGAGCCTAGAGGCTGACACCCACGGGAGCGACCCCGGAGGCCGCCTGCACGATGCGGGCGAGCATCTCCGGGGTCGTCGTGTTCTCTGCCAGGCGGTTGGGTTTGCCGGTGCCGTGGTAGTCCGATGAGCCGGTGATGATGAGGTCGTGGGCCTGCGCGATGCGGCGCAGCTCCTCCCGCTCACCGACCGGATTGTCCCGGTGGTCGATCTCGATTCCGTCGAGGCCGGCGGCGATCATCGCGTGCAGACCGGCATCGGGCACGACCCGCCCGCGCATCCGCGCCCGCGGGTGCGCATAGACAGAGACTCCCCCGGCTTCGCGGACCATCCGGATCGCGTCGATGGGGCTGACCGTCGGCAGGGTGACGTAGTACTTCGACCGCGATGAGAGCAGCTCGGCGAACGCTGCACTGCGGTCGGCGACGATGCCGGCGCGCACGAGCGCATCGGCGATATGGGGCCGGCCGATCGTCGCACCCGGCTCGCACACCGCTTCGACATCGGCCCAGCAGATCGGATAGTCCTCAGCCAGACGCTCGACGATCGTCCGGGCCCGCCCCTCACGGTCGGTGCGCACAGCCCCGACGGTGGCGGCCAGCTCCGGGCTCGCCGGGTCGTGCAGATAGCTCAGCAGGTGCACGCTGATGCCCTCATAGCGGCACGAGATCTCCATGCCGGGGACGAATCCGATGCCCAGCTGCGCTGCCGCCTCGGCGGCGGCCGTCCACCCGGCCGTAGTGTCATGGTCGGTCAGGGCGATGACATCGACCCCGCGCGCCTGCGCCTCAGCGAGGAGTTCGGCCGGGCTCTGGGTGCCGTCGGAGACGCTCGAATGCGTGTGCAGGTCGATGATCATGTGTCGATTCTAGGAGATGCTCTGCTGGCACCCGGCGGTGATTAGAATGGCGGCATGATGACTCAGGACTCTGATCTCACCGCGCAGACCACCGATTCCGCTGCGGCGGAATCAGCCGCCTCCTCCTCTGACCAGCCGCTGTCCGACCGTGTGAACAACCGCTCCCGCCGCCCCCAGTCGAAGGCCTTCCGCGAGTTCGTCGCCGCCGGCTGGGACCGCACCTCCGAGGCGCATGTCGAACCCTATGCCGCAGCCGCCTACACCGGTGCCCGCCGCCAGGCGCTGTCGGCGCAGTTCCCCGGCGAGCGCCTCGTCATCCCCGCCGGCGGGCTCAAAGTCCGCTCCAATGACACCGACTACCGCTTCCGCGCCCATTCGGCATTCGTCCACCTCACCGGCCTGCACTCGGATCTCGAACCGGATTCGGTGCTCGTGCTGGAGCCTACCGATGACGGCCATGAGGCGACCTTCTACTTCCGTCCGCGTGCCGGGGCCGACACCGAGGAGTTCTTCTCCGATGCCCGCTACGGCGAGTACTGGGTGGGTCCGCGCGAGGACCTGGAGACGATGGCGGTCAAGACCGGCATCCGCTGTGCTGACATCACCCTCGCCGCCGAGGCGATCTGCCGTGACCTGAACACCATCTCCGTCCGGGTGGTGCGCGAGGCCGATGAGGCGATCACCGCGCAGATCGACGAGGCGCGCCGGGCTGTCGAGGCCGATCTCGACATCTCCCAGGAGGGTGACGCCCAGATGGCGCAGTTCCTCTCCGAGCTGCGCCTCATCAAGGACGACTATGAGATCGGGCAGATGCGCCACGCCATCGACATCACCCGCTCCGGTTTCGACAATGTCGTCACCTCGCTGAAGGAGGCGATCGTCCACCATCGCGGCGAGCGCGTCGTCGAGACCGCCTTCGAATCCGCTGCCCGCACCGACGGCAATGGTGTCGGCTACGACACCATCGCCGCTGCCGGCAACCATGCCTGCACCCTGCACTGGATCAAGAACACCGGTGAGGTGCGCGACGGTGATCTCATCCTCGTCGACGCCGGTGCGGAGGCCGATTCCCTCTACACCGCCGACATCACCCGCACCCTGCCGATCAACGGCACCTTCTCCGAGGTGCAGGGCAGGATCTACGACGCCGTCCTCGAAGCCGCCGATGCCGCCTTCGCTGTGGCCGCCGAGCACACCCAGCGCCCGGTCATCTTCGCCGAGGTCCACGATGCGGCGATGAACGTCATCGCCCACCGCCTCGAAGAGTGGGGGCTGCTGCCGGTCAGTGCAGCCGAGTCGCTCTCGCCGGAGGGCCAGCAGCACCGCCGCTGGATGGTCCACGGCACCAGCCACCACCTCGGCCTCGATGTACATGACTGCGCGCAGGCACGCGCGGAGATGTACCTGGGTGCCGAGCTCAAGCCGGGCATGATCTTCACGATCGAGCCGGGTCTGTACTTCAAGGCTGAGGACCAGCTCATCCCGGAGGAGTACCGTGGGATCGGCGTGCGCATCGAAGACGATGTCCTCGTGACCGCCGACGGCGTGGAGAACCTCTCGGCTGACTTCCCGCGCACCCGCGCCGAGGTCGAAGCCTGGGTGCAGCAGGGCCGCTGATGGCTGTCCTGCGCCGCGGCCGCGGAATCCTGGAGATCGCCGGCATCGAGATCGGCCACGCCGGTCATGTCGATGCGGAGGCCGGTGCGCTCACCGGCACGACGATGTTCGTGGTGCCGGTCGGCACCGTCGGCGGCGTCGATGTGCGCGGCGGCGGGCCGGCCAGTCATGAGACGGAGCTCATGGCTCCGGGCACGCTGCAGTCCGGGCCGGATGCGATCGTCCTCTCCGGCGGCAGCGCCTATGGGCTCGTGACCGCCTCTGGTGTGCAGGCTGCGCTGGCGGTGGCCGGCCGCGGTTTCCCGGCTCCGGGTCTGCCTGGGGTGACGGTTCCGCTCGTACCGGCGGCATCGATCTTCGATCTGGGCCGCGGCGGCGCGCCCTGCCTGCCTCCGACCCTGGAGACCGGCGGGGCGGCATTCGCTGCGCGTACGGCCGGGCCCGAGGCGGTGGTGCGCGGATCCGTCGGCGGCGGGCTCGGTGCGTGGACCGGGCGCGGGCTGCTGCGCGGCGGCCTCGGCTCGGCTGTCATCGACACCGATACCGGCCACCGGGTGGCGGCGATCGTCGTGGCCAATCCGATGGGCACCGTCATCTCCGCCGCGGGCCGGCTGCACGCCGCCGAGGTGCTCGCCGGCTACGGCATCGAGCTGCCGGCAGATGCGACGCCGGAGCTGGCTGAGCGGTTCGCGGCCGTGGCGGCCGCAGCTGAACAGGCCGCCGGTGGTGCGGGCGGTGACGCAGCGGCCGACAGAGCGGGACCGGGTTCCGCACCGGGTGACGCGCCGGGTGCCGGGGCACCGGGCGCGGGGTCGCTCAACACGACGATCGCTGCGGTCGTCACCGATGCGCAGCTCGATGCGGCTCAGGTCCACCGGCTCGCACAGTCGGCCCATGCCGGGCTCGCCCGGGCGATCCACCCGTCCCACACGCTCTTCGACGGAGACACCGTCTTCGCTCTCGCCACCGGCGCCACGGCGGTGGGCAGCGCTGGTACTCCGGCCGGTGATGCGCAGGCCGGCGCCGGTCATGCGCAGGCCGGCGCCGGTCATGCGCAAGCCAGCACAACCGCAGATCCGATGGTGCTGGCACAGCTGAGTATCGCTGCCGCCGATGCTCTCAGCGCTGCGATCGTCGATGCTGTCATCTCAGCTGCCGACTATGCGGACGGGCCGCCGACACCGGCCTCTCCTCCCCCGCTGCAGGCGGTGTGCCCGCAGCTGGCCGCAGCCTGGAACGCCGTCGACTGAGCCGCGCTCCCAGCTCAGCAGTGCCCGCCGGCCTCAGCGGGTGGCGAGGATCTCCCGTGCCTCGTTGAGGACTCCGGGCGGGCAGATGATGTCATAGGTGCGCGCGAGCACCTGCGGGCTCGACATGATCGCGCCCTGTTTGCGGTTGATCGCCTTGACCGCGATCCCCCAGATCATGCCCAGCCCCACACCGATGACGATCCCCGGCAGCAGCGCCCCGGTCGTCAGCGACGCCTCGGCGCCGCCGCCGAGCAGCATGAACACGAGCCCGAAGAGCATTCCGACCCAGGCGCCGGACAGCGCACCTCGGCCAGCGGCAGCAGCCCAGGTGAGCATGCCGGTGACTGGTTCTACGATCTTCAGATCGGAGCCGACGATCGTCAGCGATGAGACATCGAACTCACTCTCAGCAAGGTAGCGGACGGCCTTCTGCGCGTCTTCATGTGTGCGGTAGGAGCCGAGCACTTCTCCGTGCGGGATCTGGGTGACCGGTCGTCTGGATGCCATAGCTCCATTATGGACCACGCCGGACCGCACCACCCGGCACCACCCTCCCCTGCACCACTCGGCCCTGGACCGCCCGGGCCTGGGCCCGGGGTGATCGGTTCCCCACCCGTGCCGGCAGCTGAGTGGAGTACGCTGGAATCCCGTGACCGCCGGCCAGTCGGAAGGAAACTCCTCAGCTCCTATGACCGCACCCACTGTTGACGCTGTCCGCGAGGCCCTCACCGCAGTGCTCGATCCGGAGATCCGGCGCAGCATCGTCGAACTCGACATGGTCGATGACATCAGAGTCGATGAGGACGGGCATGTTGCGGTCACCGTGCTGCTGACGATCGCCGGCTGCCCGCTCAAGGACACCATCACCGCCGACACCGAGGCGGCGGTTGCGAAGGTGCCCGGCGTCACCGGCGTGAGCGTCACTCTCGGGACGATGACCCCGGAGCAGCGGCAGGCGATGCGCGAGAAGCTCCAGGGACCCGGCGCCAAGCGCGAGGTGCCCTTCAACAAGCCGCACTCGCTCACTCGCATCTACGCGGTCGCCTCGGGTAAGGGCGGCGTCGGCAAGTCATCGGTCACCGCGAACCTCGCTGCGGCAATGGCCGGGCAGGGGCTGCGTGTCGGCGTCGTCGACGCAGACATCTACGGCTTCTCCATCCCCGGCATGCTCGGCGTCTCCGGCAAGCCGACGAAGGTCGATGACATGATCCTGCCGCAGCTCGCCCACGGGGTGAAGGTCATCTCGATCGGCATGTTCGTCCAGCCCCATCAGCCGATCGTCTGGCGCGGACCGATGCTGCACCGGGCGCTGCAGCAGTTCCTCACCGATGTGTTCTGGGGCGATCTCGATGTGCTGCTGCTCGATCTGCCGCCGGGCACCGGAGACATCGCGATCTCGGTTGCGCAGCTGCTGCCGCGCTCCGAGCTGCTCATCGTCACCACTCCGCAGCAGGCGGCCGCACAGGTCGCTGAGCGGGCCGGTTCGATCGTCACGCAGACGCAGCAGAAGGTCGTCGGGGTCATCGAGAACATGTCGTGGATGCAGATGCCCGACGGCACCCGGATGGAGGTCTTCGGCTCCGGCGGCGGTGAGACGGTCGCAGCGAACCTCACCCAGATCACCGGCGGCGAGGTGCCGCTGCTCGGTCAGATTCCGCTCGACCCGCCGGTGCGCACCGGCGGCGATGATGGTGTGCCGGCCGTGCTCGCGGCACCGGAGTCACCGGCGGCGCAGGCCCTGACGACAGTGGCCCGGCAGCTGTCGACCCGGGCCCGCGGCCTGGCCGGGCGCTCGCTCGGACTCTCCCCCAGCTGATCGGCCGTACGGCAGCCTCAGGTGGCTTCCGGATCGTAGGGCGGTGCCGCCTCGGCGTCGCGCAGCGCAGCCTGTGCGCGATAGCGCTGCACCGGGCTCACCCGCGCAGCAGCGGCCTTCGCGCCGGAACCCGTGCCTGTGCTGCCAGCTGAGCTGCCGCCTCGGGCGCGGAGTGCAGCTTCCTGCGATTCCTCCTGGAGGGCTTCGCGCACGATCCGGCGGGGATCGTACTGCCGGGGGTCGAGGCTCTGCCAGTCGACATCAGGCAGGTCATCGGCGAAGTCGCGCTTGAGGGTGCCCTTGGCCTCATCGGCGCGGCGCTTGACGACCTTGACGAAGTCGCGCAGCTGCTGGGCATACTCGGGCAGGCGCTGGGGACCGATGACAAGGAGGGCCACGATGATGATGATGAGCATCTCCGTGCCGTTGATCCCGAACATGGCGTTCAGTCTAGCAGTGGGGGCGACGGCTGCCGGGCCGCTGAGGGCTACACTGAGGGCACGGATCTCCGGTGCTTCTCACGCATTCTCACCGGTGGGCGATCCGCTGGCAGCAGGAAGGAACCTATGAGCCGCGACTGGGCGATCAATGCGCAATACGCTGAGCGCTACAACCCTGTCGACCCTGTCATGGATGCGGCGCGCACGATCGCTGCGGACTATGTGGTCACCCCGCTGTCGTCGAACACGGCTGGCCTGCTGCAGCTGCTCACCAGCCTGGCCAGACCGGCCAGCGCGATCGAGGTGGGCACCGGAACCGGCACCGGCACCCTGGCGATCATGCGGGCGATGCCAGCCAGCGCGGTGCTCACGAGCATCGACGTCGATGCCGATAAGCAGGCAGTCGCCCGCGAGCTGCTCGGCGCTGCGCGCATCCGCCAGCACTGCGTGCGCATGATCCACGGCCGCGGTGAGGATGTGCTCGCCCGACTCGCTCCCGGCGGCTACGACCTCGTCTTCCTCGACTCCGAACCGCTGACCTACCCGCGGCTCGTGCCCCTGGCGATCGAACGCCTCGGCGCTGGCGGGATGCTCATCATCAACCAGGCGCTGCTCAGCGGAGCGGTGGCCAAACCCGCCAATCGCGCACCGCGCACCCAGGTGATGCGCACAGTGCTCACCGATATCGAGAACCGCGAGGACATCGAACGGCTCATGATCCCCGTCGACGCCGGGCTGCTCGTGCTGCGGCGCCGAGGCTGACAGCCGCCAGCACTCCCCCGCCAGCACTCCCCTGCCAGCACGGCAGAGCGCCGGCGGCACAATGCGTGCTGCCGGCGCTCGCGTGCGTCGGTCTTCTCGGCGCCTGCGTCAGGGCGCAGGGGCCGTCACTGCGTCACTTGCCCAGCGCCTCGGCGAGGGTGTCGTACAGGTTCGCAGCTTCTTCCGGGCTGATCTCGATGACCAGTCGTCCGCCGCCTTCAACGGGGAGGCGCAGAACCATGCCGCGACCTTCTTTGGTCACTTCGAGAGGGCCGTCGCCAGTGCGCGGTTTCTGTGCTGCCATGAACCTCTGTCCTTCCGGTCGATACTTGCCAGTATCCCTAGGTTATCCCCATTTGAGCCCGATCACGTAACGCGTCCGCCCCGCCGCTGCCCATCAGGGCGGCAGATCGGCCGGCGGGGTGAAGTGCCACAGCTCGCTGATCCACTCATGCTGTGCCACCAGCAGCACGACGACGAGCAGTCCCCGGTACGCCCACGACCGCGAGTAGCTCATCGCCAGCGCCAGCGGGAACAGCGGCAGCAGCAGCCGGAACGTCGAGGTCTGCGGGTTGAAGAAGATGAAGAGGTACACCGCATAGGCGATGGTGAAGAAGCGCAGCTCGCGGCCCAGCTGCAGGCCGGCCGGGGAGACGATGAGGAAGGCGAAGCCGCCGATGAGCCCCAGCAGCAGGAGCGGGCCGATGATGTCGCCGGCGACGATGCGCGACATATCGAACCATTGGATGACGAACCGGGTGTGGCCGCCGGACCAGGCGTGCTCAGTGTCGATGTAGGCGAGCGGCTCACCAGTGCGCAGCCAGGCGTGGATGGGGTGCAGCAGCGCCGCGATGCACGAGCCCACACCGAGCGTCCAGCTGCGGACCACCTCGCCGAGCGGATACGGGTCATCCTGCCGGCGTACGAAACGGCTGATGAGGTGGATGAGCATGAAGAAGGAGAACGCCACCCCGATCGGCCGCGACAGATCCATGAGCACCACCACCGGCAGCGCCGTCAGGTACATCCGGTCGGTTACGAGGGTGAGCGACAGGACCAGCAGCAGGATCGCGAGCGATTCGGCGTATCCGGTGCTGAAGACCGGGGAGGCCGGGAAGAGGAACACGACGGCGAGGCCGAAGATCGCCCGCCCGCGGGTGCTGTAACGGCGGAACAGCGCGAGGATGACGATCGCCGCGCCTGCGGCGTACAGCGTGGAGAGCAGCGGCGAGACGAGCTGGTAGTCGAGGCCGGTGAGTGCTGCGACATCGCCGGCGATGCGCGGGTGCAGCGGGTAGAACGCCCAGGCGTTCTGAATGACGTCGCCGGTCTCACCGCGCGGCAGGACATCCGGATAGCCTTCGGTGGCGATGCGCTCGTACCAGCCGGCGTCCCAGAAGTTGAGGAAGTCCCTGAGGCTCGTCTGCTCCCCGGTCTTCCACGGGTTGTCACCCTGATCCTGCAGGACATCGGCCATGAACGCGATCGTCACGATCCGGCAGACGGCGTAGACGATGAGGGCCTGCGCCCATACCGGCAGGCGCACGAGCCAGTCGCTGGCGCGGCGCACGGGTCGCCAGGTGCCGGTGGGTGCGGGCGCGGGACCGTGCGCAGGCGCTGAAGCAGGTGTAGCTGTCGTCATCGCCTCAGGCGCGGGTCTTCCCGGTCTGCGGCTCACTGTCCTCGGCTGCGTTCGCGCTGTCCTCCGGCGTGCTCGGATAGCCGTCGCCGAGGCGGTGGCCGCCTTCCGAACGCCCGGCACCGCGCTGATCGGATGCGGCGCGCAGACGCCCGAGCTCCGCCTCCTGCTCAGCCAGCCGCCGGGTCATCTGCTCCAAGACCATATCGACGGCATCGGTGCGGTAGCCGCGGAAGGCCAGCTGGAAGCGGACATCGCGGACGTCACCGGACGTCCAGCCGGACTGCAGTCCGAGCGGCCGCCGCTGCGCCTGGTCGGCACCCATGGCGCTGTTGAATCCGCCGGTGGCACCGAAGACGGCGATGACAGCGAAGAACACGACTGCGCACACGCCCAGGATGAGGTAGATCAACATAGCGGTATCGTCTCACAGACGCGCGGCGGCAGCGTGAACATCAGCAGGCGCACGGGCGTCTCAGGCCTCCGAGACCGAGGTGAGGATCGACATCGCCTCGTCCGGATCGTCGGTGAGGCTGAGCCGGTCGGGGTCGTCGAGGCTGATGGTGCCGTACTCGATCGGCTTCGACGACAGCCAGTCGACGAGACCGGACCAGTAGGCGGTGCCCATGAGCACGATCGGGAACTTGCGCACCTTGTGCGTCTGCGCCAGGGTCAGCGCTTCGAACAGCTCATCGAAGGTGCCGAATCCGCCGGGCAGCACGACATAGCCTTGGGAGTATTTGAGGAACATCGTCTTGCGGACGAAGAAGTACCGGAAGTTCACGCCCAGGTCGACGTAGTCGTTCATGCGCTGTTCGAAGGGCAGCTCGATGCCCAGCCCCACCGACAGTCCCCCGGCATCGTGCGCTCCCCGGTTGGCGGCTTCCATGATGCCCGGTCCGCCGCCGGTGATGACTCCGTAGCCGGCCGCGACGATGCGCCGGCCGATGTCACGGGCGAGCGCATACTCCGGCGCGGTCTCAGCGGTGCGGGCGGAGCCGAACACGGAGAAGCAGGGGCCGACATCGGCCATCGCGCCGAACCCTTCGACGAACTCCGACTGGATGCGCAGCACCCGCCAGGGGTCCTCGTCCTGCCATGAGTGCTCTGAGACGGATTCGAGCAGCTGCTCATCGGCGGTCTTCTTCGGCACCTGGGAGCGGCGCAGCCGCAGCGGTCCGCGATTGTAGATTCCGGATGTGAACACGACGCACTCCTGGCGTTGCGGGGGCACAGATCACTCTCAGCCTAGTGTCTCCGCGGCGCAGCGACCGATAGGCTGGTGCCATGACTCAACGATTCGTCTCAGCCAAGGGTGTCGCCACGTACCACGGCGACACGATCCTGTGCGTGTGGTACCCCGCTCCTGTCCTCTCCGGTGACGAGACTTCGGCGGCCAAGCTCGCAGCCGATGCCGTCTCCGATGAGGTGCTCGCTCCGCTGGCGGTTGCCGATGAGGTCCGCGGAACCCGCGCAGAGATCGTCTCGGTCACCATCGACCTCGATGCTGCTCCTGATGGCGCCGCTGACGGCTACC
The DNA here is from genome assembly GCF_042429315.1 of Brevibacterium otitidis. Classification (NCBI taxonomy): domain Bacteria; kingdom Bacillati; phylum Actinomycetota; class Actinomycetes; order Micrococcales; family Brevibacteriaceae; genus Brevibacterium; species Brevibacterium otitidis. Next base: position 56,027 of record NZ_JBHMAU010000073.1, read on the forward strand.
TGCGTCTGCATGCGCTCTCGCATCGCCTTGTGAAGCCCAACGATCTCAATGTCGACGGGCTCTTCGGCCAGCTCAACAACGTCGTGTGGACCTCGGAGGGCCCGTGCGCCGTCGAGGGCTTCGAGATCACCCGCGCCAAGCTCAAGGCCCGCGGCCAGCTGTCGGTCTACGGTGTCGACAAGTTCCCGCGCATGACCGATTTCGTTGTGCCTGAGGGCGTGCGCATCGCCGATGCCGACCGTGTGCGGATGGGCGCCTATCTGTCGCCGGGCACCGTCGTCATGCATGAGGGCTTCATCAACTTCAATGCCGGCACGCTCGGCCAGGCGATGGTCGAAGGCCGCATCTCCCAGGGTGTGGTCATCGGCGCCGGCACGGACATCGGCGGCGGCGCTTCGATCATGGGCACGCTCTCCGGCGGCGGTTCGCACAAGATCACCGTTGGCGAGGGCACGCTGCTCGGAGCCAATGCCGGTGTCGGCATCTCCCTGGGCGACAACTGCATCGTCGAAGCCGGGCTCTATGTCACTGCCGGCACCCGCGTGGTGCTGCCGGAGCAGGACGGAAAGGTCGTCAAGGCCGCTGAGCTGAGCGGCAGCGACAATGTGCTGCTGCGCCGCAACTCCGAGACCGGTGCGGTCGAGGCGCTTGCCCGCAGCGCCCAGGGCATCGCACTCAATCCCGATCTGCACTGAGCCGGCGCGGCGCTCGCTCAGCAGCGCCGGCTGGCGGGCATCGGCAGCTCGCTGAGCCGCACCAGCAAGTACGAAGGGGACAGACCAGATGGTCTGTCCCCTTCGTACTGTACGGCTGCCTGCGCTGCGCTGTACGGCTGCCTGCGCTGCGCTGTACGGCTGCCTGCGCTGCGCTGTACGGCTGCCTGCGCCTGAGGGGCCGGCCGGAGCCTCCCCGGCGCAGCGCCGCCCTGGCCGGATCAGCGCTCGCTGATGTCGGTGTAGCTGCGCTTCGGCTCGCCGACGTAGATCTGGCGCGGGCGGCCGATGCGGGTCTCGGGATCGTTGATCATCTCACGCCACTGCGCGATCCAGCCCGGCAGGCGGCCGACGGCGAAGAGCACGGTGAACATGTCGGTCGGGAAGCCGAGGGCCTTGTAGATGAGGCCGGTGTAGAAGTCGACGTTCGGGTACAGGCGGCGCTCGACGAAGTAGTCATCGGCCAGTGCGATCTCCTCGAGCTTGAGGGCGAGTTCGAGCATCTCGTCGTTGCCGCCGGTGCGCTCGAGGATCTCGTGGGCGGTCTTCTTGATGATCGCCGCGCGCGGATCGTAGTTCTTGTACACGCGGTGGCCGAAGCCCATGAGGCGGACGCCCTGCTCCTTGTTCTTCACCCGCTCCATGTACGACTTCGCGCCGTCATCGGAGGCGAGGATCTCCTCGAGCATCTCCAGCACTGCGGAGTTCGCACCGCCGTGCAGCGGGCCGGCCAGAGCGTTGACGCCGGCTGAGATCGACTGGAAGATGTTGGCCTGTGCCGAACCGACCAGGCGCACCGTCGAGGTCGAGCAGTTCTGCTCGTGGTCGGCGTGGAGGATGAACAGCTGGTCCATCGCCTTGACTGCCAGCGGATCGAGTTCGTACGGCTCGGACGGGTAGCCGAAGTTCACGCGCAGGAAGTTCTCGACGAGGTTGAGCGAGTTGTCCGGGTGGATCACCGGCAGGCCCTCGGACTTGCGGTGGGCCATCGCTGCGATCGTCGGCATCTTGGCGAGCATCCGGATCGAGGACAGGTCGATCTGCTCGTCGTCGAAGACGGAGAGGTTGTCCTGGTAGAAGGTCGACAGCGCCGAGATCGCCGAGGACACCATCGGCATCGGATGGGCGTCGTAGGGGAAGGCGGTGAAGAAGCGACGCAGGTCCTCGTGCACGAGGGTGTGGCGACGCAGACGGGCGTCGAATTCGTCGTACTGCTCCTGGGTGGGCAGCTCGCCGTAGATGAGCAGATAGCAGACCTCGATGAAGTTCGACTTCTCGGTCAGCTCTTCGATCGGGTACCCGCGGTAGCGCAGGATGCCTTCGTCACCGTCGATGAAGGTGATGGCGGAGGAGGCGTTGGCAGTGTTGGCGAATCCGGGATCGTAGGTGACTTTTCCGGTGTCTTTGAGCAGTGAGCCGATGCGGACGGCTTCGGTTCCCTCGGTGGCAGTCACCTCCGGAAGGGAAACCTCCTGACCGTCGATGTGCAGGACTGCATCCTCTGCCATGTGTTCTCCTCGAAATCTCTGACCTCGGGTCGGGGGATCGGGCGTGCGACACGCCACACGACCTGAGAATTGTTTCACAGTCACATCAGAGACTACCGGCTTTGGTAGGCAGAGGGTAAATCGAGGTGACAGGCAGGCGAACCTTGGTACCCTTGCGCCGCTGTCCGCGCCCGAGGCGCCGGTCACCGGGATGTTCAGGGTCACCTGGCACCCGCTTCAGACAGCTCGCGACGCCCGCCTCGGGCGGGCTCCGGTGACGGTTCTCGGACGGTGTCAGGCAGCCTCGCGCAGCCGCTGTGCGGCCGCGGCGATCCGGTCATCTGAAGCGGTGAGCGCCAGACGCACATGGCGGCCGGCGGCATCGCCGTAGAAGGCTCCGGGCCCGGCGATGATGCCGAGCTCCGCGAGCGCGCCGATCGTCTCCCAGCAGTCCTCGTCCCGGGTCGCCCACAGATACAGTCCCGCACGCGACTCGTCGATGCGCATCCCGAAGGCTTCTGCCGCCGGCAGCAGCTCGGCCCGGCGCGCAGCGTAGAGCGCCTTCTGCTCGGTGACGTGCGCGGTGTCGCGCAGTCCGGCGATCATCGCTGCCTGGATCGGGGCGGGAACGATCATGCCGGCATGCTTGCGGGCATTCGTGAGCTTGCCGATGAGCTGCCGGTCGCCGGTGACGAAAGCGGCCCGGTAGCCGGCGAGGTTCGACTGCTTCGACATCGAGTACACAGCCAGCAGTCCGGTGTGGTCTCCCCCGGTGACGGCCGGGTCGAGAATCGAGGGCGTCGCCGCCTCGGATTCCCAGTTGAGCAGGGCATAGCATTCGTCGCTGGCGACGATGACGTCGGCTGCGCGGGCGCATGCGACGACGGCGGCCAGGGTCTGCGCATCGAGCGCGTCGCCGGTCGGGTTGCCCGGCGAGTTGAGCCACAGCAGCCCGATGCCCTCGAGGCTCGCCCCGGCAGCCACCTCGGCGGCGTCGAGGCGCACACAGTCGACACCGGCCAGGCGGGCGCCGAGCTCATAGGTCGGATACGCCTGCGACGGACAGGCGACTGCCAGCGGCGCGCTGAGCCCGGAGACACCGGCGGCGTTGAGGCCGAGCAGGGTCGGCAGCCAGGCCACGAGCTCCTTCGAACCGATGGTGGGCAGCACCTCGGTGGCGGGATCGACGTCGACGCCGCGCCAGTGGGCAGACCACCAGGCGATCGCCTCGCGCAGCGCATCGGTCCCGGCGGTCGTCGGGTAGCCGTGGGCGTCGGCGGCAGCGGCGAGCGCCCGGCGGATCACCTCGGGCGTGGGGTCGACCGGGGTGCCGATCGACAGATCGCAGACCCCATCAGGATGGGCGGCGGCTCGTTCGCGGTAGGGCGTCAGGGTGTCCCAGGGGTAGTCGGGCAGCTGGAGTCCGTACATGCCGGCTCAGTCGTCTTGGTTCTGCGGCGGCAGCGCCTTGATGATCGGGTGGTCGAGCCCGGTGTTGCCGAGCTTGGCGGCACCGCCGGGTGAGCCGATCTCGTCGAAGAACTCGACATTGGCGGTGTAGTAGTCGGCCCATTCCTCGGGGACGTCGTCTTCGTAGTAGATCGCCTCGACCGGGCAGACGGGTTCGCAGGCGCCGCAGTCGACGCATTCGTCGGGGTGGATGTAGAGCGACCGTTCGCCTTCGTAGATGCAGTCGACGGGGCATTCGTCGATGCAGGCCTTGTCCTTGAGATCGACACAGGGTTGCGCGATGACGTACGTCACGGTCAGTCTCCTCAGTCAGCTTCCACGCCAAAAGTCCTCCCACCAGGGTACTCCCTTATAGGCTGGGAGGGTTGGCACACCACCGTCGAAAAGGTCACACATGTTCGAACCCCGTCCCGGCATGCGGGTCGTCCTCCGGTTCCGTGAGGGCTCCGGCGCCACCGATGCGCTCGGCCAGGTCAGCGCCGTCGACGAGGCTGCGGTGACGGTGGAGACGAAGCGCGGGTCGGTGCGGGTGCCGCGCGCGGACATCATCCTCGCCCATGAGGTGCCGCCGGCCCCGCAGCGCACGGGACGGCTGCACGAGGTGGTCTCGGCGGCCGATGTGCGCCGGATCGCTGCCCATGCGTGGCTGCCGCCGGAGGTGACGTGGCTCAACCGGGACAATCTGCACCGCGATGCTGCGCAGGCCACCGGCGATGATGCGGCCGGGCCCGAGGCGTTCGTCCAGTCCGGCTGGCTGCTGCGGGCGGCCGGCGGGGCCGGGAAGGAGGCGGCGAACTCCGCCCTCCCCCTTGATCCGCCCGGTGTCGAGACCGCTGAGGCGCTGGAGATGGTGACGCAGTGGTACCGCCAGCACGGACTGCCTGCTGCTGTGCAGATCTATTCGGATGCCGACTCCGCCGAGCTCGCCGCGGCCTGCCGGGAGGCCGCCGGGCTGTTCCGCGATGCCGGCTTCGCGCCTTCCGAGCCGCAGCTGGCGCTCACCGCCGCCACCGCCGAGGCGGCCGCTGGGCTGGCCGATCCCGCCGCCGCAGCCCCGGCCGGGCTGTCGATCGTGCGCTCCGATGCCCCGCACGGGCTGCACTATGCGGCCTGGGGGCATCCGGAGGGCAGCGAGAGCCATCCGGCCTTTGCAGCGCTCATGACCTCTGCCGAGCAGATGTTCATCCTCTCGGCGATCACCGGTCCCCTGCCCGGGACCGCCGGCTCTGCTCAGCCCGGCGGGCAGCCGCCCTCAGCTCAGTCCAGCGGGCAGCCGCCCTCAGCTCAGTCCAGCGGGCAGCCGCAGACCAGCCAACCGCAGCTCATCGGCACGATCCGCGTCGCACTCACCCACCGCTGGGCGGTGCTCTCCCATCTCATCGTCCATCCCAGCGGCCGCCGTCGCGGGGTCGGACGCGCACTCGTGCAGGCGGCGGCTGCGGCAGCCGGCCAGCAGGGCATCCGCTCGCTGCTGGCCGATGTGCCGGCTTCCCATGACGCAGCCGTTTCCCTCATGCGCGGCCTCGGCGCCCGGGAGCATCACCGGCACTGGTTCGCCCTCCAGGCAGAGTGAGCGCCAGCCTCAGGCCGCCTCAGCGCGGCGGCGAGTGCGTGCCGTCGTCGCCGAGCGGATCGGACTTCTCGCTCATCGGCACATCGATGTCGAGGTGACCGCCGCGGGCCGGCTTGGGGCGCGTGAGGTTCATGATGACGGCCAGCGCTGCCGCCGGTACGATGCCGGAGGTCAGCAGCACGGCGATGGTGTCCGGGAACAGCGCCACCGAATCGGGTACGGCGGCGAAGCCCTGCCCGACGCCGATCGACACGGCGATGACGAGCATGTCGTGGCGGTCGAGCGCGGTTTCGGCCAGCAGTTTGATGCCCGCGCCGATGAGCATGCCGAACATCACGACCGCTGCTCCGCCGATCACCGCTGAGGGCATGACGGCGATGACGGCGGCGAACTTCGGCAGCAGCCCGAGCAGGATGAGGAATCCGGCACCGATCGACACGACATGCCGGCTCATGACGCCGGTGAAGGCGACGAGCCCGACGTTCTGACCGAAGGAGGTGTTCGGCAGCGCGGAGAACAGGGAGGCGAAGGCGGTGGCCACACCATCGGCCATGACGCCGCCGGAGAGCTCGCGGTCGGTGACCTCACGGCCCGCACCGCTCTTTGTGATGGCCGACAGGTCGCCGATCGTCTCGACGGAGGTGGCGATCGCCATCGCACCCATGCCGATGAGGGCGGCTGCGGGGAAGTCCAGACCGAACTTCAGCGGCGCGGGGAAGGCGAACCAAGCCGCCTCGGCGACATCGCTGAAGTCGACGCGGCCGGCCGGGATCGCCGCGAGGTAGCCGACGATGAGGGCGAAGAGGACGGAGGCGGCCCCGATGATGCCGCGGCCGAAGCGGTAGAACAGCAGCATGACGACGAGCACCAGGGTGGCCAGGCCGAGGTCGGTCCAGGAGCCGAAGGTCGGCGAGCCGTTGCCGCCGGCGTAGAGCGCCATGCCGGTCGGCAGCAGTCCGATGCCGATGACGAGGACGACGATGCCGCTGACGAGCGGCGGGAAGAGGGTCTTGAGCCAGCGCAGGCTCACGCCGAGGACCACCTGGACGAGACCGGCGAAGATCGCACCGCCGAACACGGCGGCGATCCCATAGCTCTGCGCCAGCGGGATGGCGACGACGAGGAAACCGAAGCTCGTGCCCTGCACGATCGGCAGCCGCGAGCCGATGGGGCCGATGCCGATCGTCTGCAGGAGCGTCGTGAGTCCGGCGACGAGCAGGGCGACCTGGACGAGGAAGGCGGTCTCACCGGTCGTCGCACCGATCGCCGTGGCGAGGATGACGGGAATGGTGACATTGCTCGCCATCATGACGAGGACATGCTGGATGCCCAGCAGCACGGCCTCACCCAGCGGCGGCATCTCGTTGATCTCGTAGCGCGGCGTGATCTCTGGCTCAGCAGCGGACATCGCTCTCCTCTCCTCGGGCCCGGCAGCCGGCGGCGCCGCCAGCCAGCGAAGTGTGTCGAATTTCACATGATGCTAGATGCATACATCGCAGGGTAGACACAGCACTTTCTGCCGAATGGGCATCCTCGCACTTGGCGCAATCTGACGTGTTGTGCCACACATTGTGCTCAGTACAGTGATATGGACTCAGGGACTGCGGTGACGGCGCCGCGCGCCGGTGCGCAGTCGATGACAGCCCATCCGGCAGCACCCGCCGGGCGGGAACGACACTCTGTTGGGAGCAGCCTTATGCCACAGCCGATCGAAGTCCGGAAAGTCCCCCTGCACAGCGTCTCCGACGCCTCGGAGATGACGAAGCTCATCGACGCCGGTGTCCTCGACGCCTCCCGCGTCATCGCGATCATCGGCAAGACCGAGGGCAACGGCGGGGTCAACGACTACACCCGCATCATCGCTGACCGCGCCTTCCGTGAGGCGCTCATCGAGAAGGGCGCCCCGCCCGAGCAGGTCAAGGAGATCCCGATCGTCTGGTCCGGCGGCACCGACGGCGTCATCAGCCCGCATGCCACGATCTTCGCCACCACCGACGCGACCGACACCCCGAGCCACGGCGCTGCCGCCGTGGTCGATGACAAGCGGCTGTCAGTCGGCTTCGCGATGAGCGAGCCGATCCTGCCCGAGGAGATCGGCCGCACCGGCATGATCGACAAGGTCGCCGACGCCGTCACCACGGCAATGGAGCGCGCCGGCATCACCGACACATCCGATGTCCACTATGTGCAGACGAAGACCCCGCTGTTGACGATCGACACGATCCGCGATGCCCGCTCCCGCGGCCACGATGTCTTCACCGAGGACACGCTGACGTCGATGGACGTGTCCAACGGCACCACGGCTCTCGGCATCGCCCAGGCGCTCGGCGAGGCCACCGACATCACCAATGACGATGTCATGCGCGACCGCACGAAGTACTCCGCCGTCGCCTCCTGCTCCTCCGGTGTCGAGCTCGACCGCGCCCAGGTGGTCGTCGTCGGCAACGCACCCGGCGTCGGCGGCCGGTTCCGCATCGGCCACGGGGTCATGGAGCATGCTCTCGACGCCGACGGGATCTGGGATGCGATCTCCGACGCCGGCCTCGATCTGCCGGAGCGCCCGCACCGCGACGACCTCGGCGGTCGCCTCGTCAATGTGTTTCTCAAGTGCGAGGCCAGCCAGGACGGCACGGTGCTCGGCCGCCGCAACGCGATGCTCGATGACTCCGATGTCCACTGGCACCGCCAGATCAAGGCCGCCGTCGGCGGCGTCACCTCTGCGGTGACCGGTGATCCGGCCGTGTTCGTCTCCGTGTCGGCCGCCCATCAGGGTCCCGATGGCGGCGGCCCGGTCGCTGCGATCATCGACCTGGGTGAGGAGCCCAGCGGCTACAGCTTCTCAGACTGACACCCCGCAGCACACAGCAGTGCCCGGCACCGGAATTCCGGTGCCGGGCACTGCTGTGTGCGGGCTGTTCAGCCTTCGCGGCTAACGTCGCTCAGTCGGCTAATCGCACTTCACCCGGTTGACCGGGCGGTAGACGGTGGTGAAGTCGTCCTTCTTCACAACCTTGCCGGTCTCGTGATCCTTGATGGTGCGATAGATCGTGATCGACCAGCCCTCCCGCGGTGACTGCGGGGTGCAGTTGGAGCCGGATTCGGTGATCGTGCTCGGCGAGGTGAAGGCGAAGCGGTCCGAGGCACCGGCTTCGACGTCGACGGTCTTGACACCGAAGATCCGGGCATGGACCTCCCCGCCCTGCAGATACATGTCGAGCACCATCGGCTTGTCGGTGCTGTTGGTGAATTTCAGGTCGATCGATGTCCAGTCCAGGGTCGTCTCCCGGCCCTCCGGGTAGCGGGAGATGTACCGGGAGTGCGCGCGATGCTCATCAAGGTCGAGGCCGGCGAAGAAGGCCGCGTTGAACAGCGTCGTCGACACCTGGGAGACACCGCCGCCGAAGTCGGTCTTCATCTGACCTTCGGAGATGACACCGGCCGGCTTGTAGCCGTTGGCTGCGGTGCGCTTGCCCAGCGTCTCGTTGAGGCTGAACTGCTCTCCGGGCAGCAGCACGGTGCCCGAGACCTTCTTCGAGGCCACCCTCAGGTTGGTGTCGCGGTTGGGCTCGGAGTTGTACGGGGTGGAGAACTCCGAGATCACCGTGTCGACATCGGCCTTCTCGGCATCCTCGGTGGTGAACTCGGGATCGGTCTCCGTCAGCGTCACCTCAGCGGTGCGGTCATCGGAGGTCAGGGCCGGCAGCACGGCATCCGCGAACTCCTTCTCGTCGACGGAGATGCCCTTCTCACTGGGCACGACCTTCGGCTTTCCGTTGACGATCTCATAGCTCGCGTTCTTTGTGTCCTGGCCGATGTCGGGGCTCTCAGCCAGGGCCAGGCGCTTGAGCCGCCCGGCGTCGAAGACCGGCGTGAGCTCACTGTCCTTCGGCTCGAAGGTGAGGGTCTGGGCGACGGTAGCGGGGGTCACGATGATCTCTCTGCCGTTCACGTCGGCGTGGTCGCCGGGATCGGCCGTGACGGTGACATCGCCGCTGACGGCCGGTTCGGCGATCTCGCTGAGCGCAGCCTCCGCCTCGGCGGTGGTGATATCGGCTTCCTTCGTCTCAGCCGGGACGTCCACCGGCGGATCCTCGCGCAGCCACGAGGAATCGATCGCCTCCCGGATCGCCTCAGCGCTCACGATGGTGCCCTCGGTGCTCTCGGTCACCTCCGGCTTGCCGTCGTCGTTGTAGCCGAGCGTCGCATCGACCGGTTCTGTTGACATCTCCTTGCTGACCTCGGAGAGGACCTCGGCCTTCGCGTCGTCGACGGTGATGACCGGTTCGATGTCGTTGTCGGCGAAGAGCCGCTCATAGATGCGGACGGGGTGGAGAGTGAATCCGGCGCCGAGGTCGACGGTGGCCTGGGTGTCGACGCTGATGCCGGCATCGGCTGGGGAGATCTTCGCGGAGTTCTCCTCCGTCCTGATCTCGATGTCCTCCTCGGCTCGCGGGACGAGCTGCTCATCGAGAGTCTGTTTCGCCTCCGCCTTCGACATGCCGCCGACATCGATGCCGGCGACCTGCGCGTTCCGCGGCATGCCGGTGGACGCGAAATAGGCCGTCGCCAGATAGGCAGCAGCAAGCACAGCCACGGCAGTGAGGATGACGATGATCGTCCTGCGGTGGCGACGCGGAGAGGAAGTGGCAGAGGGCATGAGGTCACATCACGGAGGTCGGCGGGCAGCGGCCCGAGGTCGGCGGAAATCCTTGTCCAACTATATCTGTGCCGGGCCCCGCCGCGGCACAGCCACAGCCGGAGTCGGCCGGCTCAGCTGCCTGTGGAGGCTTTGAGCGGCGGCAGTGTGAATGCGAACACCGCAGCGATCCCCATCGGTGCCACAAGCCACACGATCGAGCGCAGATATGCGGCGACGATGAGGTCAGCGCCGGGCAGCAGACTCTGCTGGGTGAAGATGAACGACACCATGCAGATGACGGCGGCGCACATGACCATGAGCGATGTCGACCGATACAGCCCGGCGATGTGCCCCAGCCCGGCTGCTGTGAGTCCCAGCGCCAGACCCAGACCCCAGGGGGCGATGATCTCCTGCCCGCCGAGGACCCAGGCAGTGGCGTTGAGGTGCTGGAAGGAGCCGAGCACCCCGATGAGCAGTCCGACGAGCACTGCGTGGATGATCGCTGCCACCCCGGTCTTGCGCCGGGCCGACTCCTCCCCGCTGTCCGTCGCGGCGTCGTCTGCCGCGCCCGAGGCGGCTGCTGCGCTGCCGGCTGCTGCCCCGGCTCCTGCCGTGGCTCCGGCTCCTGCCGTGGTGCCGGCTGCCACGCCCGAGGCGGTCGCCGCCTGACCCGCCACAGTGCCGCCTGCCTGCGGCTGCCCGTGGGCCGCCGCGTCGACGGGGATGACGACAGCGTCGAGGACGTTGTCGACCGGCGCATAGGGTGCGGCGTCTGGGCCGGGATGGGTTGCATCGGTGTAGCACTCGACATCGAGGATCTTCTGCCCGATGCCGTTGGACAGGGCGAAGAACTGTCCGGCCACCGTCACCTGGGTGCGGTGGGCGGCCATCGCGAGGCTCTTGGCGCCGATGACATCATCGACGTCCTGGGCGACGGCGATCGGGGCCTGCGCAGCGATCGTCGGGATCGACTCGGCCGGGGCGAAGCCGGTGAGCTCGAAGCCGGGTGCCTGCGGATCGAAGGCGTCAGCGGCCACCTCGGCGGGGGTGTCGCAGAACAGCAGGGTGGCCACCGCATCGGCGGTGCCCTCCAGCTGCTGGCAGGCGGCGACGGTCGCCTCGTGCATGCGCACATGGTCGGGATGCCCGTAGCCGCCGCCGCTCGAATAGGTGATGACGAGCTGCGGGCGGACCCGACGGATAATGTTGACCAGGTAGGCTGCCGCCTCGCTCACGGGTGCCGCACACAGCGCGGTCTCCGGCATATCCGCAGGCGCCACGGCGTGGCCATCGGGGCCCCACACCATGCCGGAGTCCTCGAAGCGGCGGGCCGGCAGGCGGTCGTCTGCTCCCCCATCGGGCCCATCGCCGAGGAAGGCGTGGTCGCTGACCCCGAGGATCTCGAGTGCCCGGGCGAGCTCCTGCTCACGGTGGGCTGCCAGCGCAGGGCGGTTGCCCTCCAGCTGCTCCCGCAGCTCGCCGATGACCTCGCCGCCTTCGCCGCGGGTTCCGGTCACGAGCGCGACATGGGCGCCGGATGCGGCCAGGGCGGCCATCGTCCCGCCGGTCATGATCGACTCGTCATCCGGGTGCGCGTGGACGAAGAGGACGCGTGCCTGGTCTGCGGGAAGGGTCTGGGTGGCAGTCATCGATGTGATCAGTGCTTCTTGGATGCGATCAGTGCTTCTTGCGGCTGGAGATCTTGTGGCGCTCCTTCTGGTCGAGGACGACCTTGCGGATGCGCACATGGGTGGGGGTCACTTCGACGCACTCGTCGTCATTGGCGAATTCGAGGCTCTCCTCCAGCGTCAGGGTGCGCGGCGGAGTGAGGTTCTCGAAGGTGTCAGCCGAAGCTGAGCGCATATTCGTCAGCTTCTTCTCCTTCGTGACGTTGACATCCATGTCCTCATTGCGGGAGTTCTCGCCGACGACCTGCCCCTCATAGACCTCCGAGGTCGGCTCGACGAAGAAGCTGCCGCGGTCCTGCAGATTGAGCATCGCATACGGCGTCACCGATCCGGCGCGGTCGGCCACCAGCGAGCCGGTGGTGCGGAAGGTGATATCGCCCGCCCACGGCATATAGCCGGCGGACAGGGAGTTGGCGATGCCGGTGCCCCGGGTCTCGGTGAGGAAGCGGGTGCGGAAGCCGATGAGACCGCGGGCGGGAACCCGGAACTCCATCCGGACCCAGCCGGTGCCATGGTTGCTGATCGACTCCATCTGTCCCTTGCGGGAGGCCATGAGCTGGGTGATCGCGCCGAGGTGCTCTTCGGGGGCGTCGATCGTCATCTGCTCGACGGGCTCGTGGAGCACGCCGTCGATCTCCTGGGTGACGACCTGCGGTTTGCCGACGGTGAGCTCGAAGCCCTCACGGCGCATCTGCTCGACGAGCACGGCCAGGGCCAGCTCGCCTCGCCCCTGGACTTCCCAGGCGTCAGGGCGGTCGGTGGGCAGCACGCGCAGGGAGACATTGCCGACGAGTTCGGAGTCGAGGCGATCCTTGACCATCCGGGCGGTGACCTTGGTGCCCTTCTCACGGCCGGCCAGCGGCGAGGTGTTGATGCCGATGGTCATGGAGATCGCCGGTTCGTCGATCTCGATGGCCGGCATCGGCCGCGGATCCTCCAGGTCGGTGATCGTGTCGCCGATCATGATGTCCGGGATGCCGGCGATCGCGACGATGTCACCGGCGGAGGCCTCTTCGGCCGGAACCCGGTCGAGGCCCTTGGTCTCGAGCAGTTCGGTGATCTTCGCCTGGCCGATGTCGCTGCCGCGGGCCCAGGCGACCTGCTGGCCCTTCCGCAGGGTGCCGCCGTAGATGCGCAGCAGTGCCAGTCGGCCGAGGAACGGTGAGGCGTCGAGGTTGGTGACGTGTGCCTGAAGGACACCGTCATCGTTGTAGGCCGGGGCCGGGATGTGTTCGAGGATCGTCGCGAAGAGCGGTTCGAGGTCGTCGTTGTCAGGCACATCGCCGTCAGCCGGGCGGCGCAGGGAGGCGCGGGCGACCTTGGCGGCGGCGTAGACGACGGGCACATCGAGCACGGCGTCGACGTCGAGCTCGGGCTGCTCTTCGGCGAGGTCGCTCGCCAGTCCGAGCAGCAGGTCCTGGGCTTCGTCGACGACTTCGGCGATCCGGGCGTCGGCACGGTCGGTCTTGTTGATGACGATGATGACCGGCAGATTCGCGGCCAGCGCCTTGCGCAGCACGAACCGGGTCTGCGGCAGCGGGCCCTCTGAGGCGTCGACGAGCAGGACGACGCCGTCGACCATGGACAGGCCGCGCTCGACCTCACCGCCGAAATCAGCGTGGCCGGGGGTGTCGATGACGTTGATGATGAGTGGGCCGTCGGTGGCCGAGGGACCGTCGTAGCGCACGGCGGTGTTCTTCGCCAGGATGGTGATGCCCTTCTCGCGTTCGAGATCACCGGAGTCCATGACGCGGTCCTGCACGTCGCCGTGGTCGCCGAACGCTCCGGTCTGTTTGAGCATCGCATCGACCAGAGTCGTCTTTCCATGGTCGACGTGGGCGACGATCGCGATGTTGCGGCGATCGAGGCGGCGAGCGGTGTGTGCTGTCATCAATGTCCTCAAGGATTGTGTGCGGCCCGCACCCCGGTGGGAGCACAGGCGGGCGAGGTCTCCGCGCACCTCTCACGGGCTCTGACCCAACACACCATTATAGGGGCCAGCAGGCAGTGCCCTGCACTCGACGATGCTCAGTGCACGCCTTCGGGTGAGACGATTCCCGAGTTGAATGCCTCGACGACGAGTTCGAGCCGGGAGCGGACCTCGAATTTCCGCATGACCGAGGTGACGTGCACTTTGACGGTACCCTCGCGGATGTCGAGGTTGCGCGCGATCTCATGGTTCGACAGCCCCTGGCACAGCAGGTGGAGCACACTCTCTTCGCGGTCTGTCAGGCCGAGTTCGGCGATCTCATCGCCGGAGTCCTGGGAGTCCTCCGCAGGGTTGGCGATGGTGGCGCCGAAGCCCGCAGCATCCGGCGAGATGACCGCAGTGCCGCTGAGCACCGCGTCGATCGCCGAACGGATCTGCACAACGTCGGCAGTCTTGATGAGGTATCCGTTGGCGCCGGCGGCCAGCGCCTGGATGAGGTTGTCCTCGCTGTCGAAGGAGGTGAGCAGGATGATCGGCACCCGCACACCTGCTGCCCGCAGTCGGCGGGTCGATTCGATGCCGCCGATCTCCGCCATGGAGATGTCGCACAGGATGACGTCGATCTTCTGCACGGCGTCGCTGCCGAGCGGTTCGATCGCGTCGAGCATCTCAGCACCGTCGGAGAATGTGGAATCGACGCTGATGGCGGCGTCGTTGCCGAGAAGTTCAGCGATGGCGTCTCGAGTGAAGGCATCGTCATCAGCGATGATGACCCTGATGCGGTCGTAGGGTTCAACGATTGTCACTCGGTACCTCCGTGTGGGGCGCGGGCTGCCCGGCTGGTGCTGCGGGGAGTTCGACGCAGAGCTGCCACTGCGATTCCGTGGCCTCGGCGCCTTCGACGACCGGCGGTGTCAGCCGGCCAGTAGTCAGAATACCCCCTGCAGCCTCGATATCGCGGGCTAGATTTGCCAAGCCCAGACCTGAGCTGTCGGCAGGATTGGGATTGCCCTCCGGAGATTCGGTGTTGCTCAGCACGACTTTGACATGCGTTTCGGACCGCGTGAAAACCGCATGCACGGGCTCATCGGGTGAGGCGTATTTGATGGTGTTGAGGATGCTCTCATCCAGCAGCCTGCCGAGCAGCCGAACGTATTGCTCCAGGGCCTCGGCCGCCTGCGGTTCGACGGCGCTCTCGACAGCGAAGCCATAGATTCGCAGCCGGTCGGAATAGGACTTCAGCAGCTGGCGAACCGTCATCGGGCCGTGTGCGACAACAGGGTCGCCGGCGCGTGTGGCCACCGAAGGCTTCTTGGCCGAGCGGGAAACGTCCGACCCCGGTTCTGCCGCTCCGTCGCTCCGGATCAGGTCGTCGACGTCCCTGAGCCGCCGAAGGAGCAGGCGCACTTCGCTGCTGGCAGCATGGGTTTCGGCGACGATGAGATCGAGATTCTCCGCCGCCTTGTCCCCGCCACCCGCGCGCGCCTGCTGGGCGAGCAGGGATACCCGTGTCAGCACTCCCCCGACCGAGTCGTGGAGGTCACGTGAGAGTTGAGCACTCAGTTCGTCCAGCGCCTTTCGATTCTGCTCAACAGCTGCTTCCTCTCGTCCAAGGAGGAATCGGATGAATCCCCCAGCTCCGAGAGCCAGAACAAGAATGATGGCCCAGAACACCAGCGAGGACACAAGGATCGAGGTGTCATACCCGCGGAGACCCGGGGCCATAACAGACACAAGGAACACGATACTGAGCGCAAACGCGGCCTTGACGAAGCCACGAGCGACGAAAAAAGCAACCACGACGGGCAGGAGCAGGCTTGCAACTCCCAGGAACGTGGTATTCGTGACGAATAGGTATGCACCTGCGCCGGCAACGGCGCCGACCATGATCCAAGGTGAGAACGGGATCGTCAGAAGCCCGATTCCGAGCAGAGCAAGAGGAACGAATGGGAATTCGGCGAGCTCGACCTGAGTCGAATCCATGACCCCCAGACCCACGAGCAAAAGCGCCAGGAGCACGGGGATGCCGAACTGCCCGAGCTGGGTTTGCGAACTCAAGCGACGAATCAAGGGCATGTTCTCCCACACGTCGGCCATTCGTTGATGGTACTACATCGATACGGCGACCTTCGGACGCTCTGACGGCCGTGTACCGGCTATGCAGCTAGCAGGTACACGGCGCAGACTGCGTTGTAGCGCTATCCCTTCACATTCGAGCAGAGCTGCGCGACTTTCCAGACCCAGCAGATGTTGGGGTAGTCAGGCGCGGGCTTCGCCTGCACGGCTGCAGCCGGGGAAACACTACCGAGACTCAACAACGCGGCAACGGCCAGCGTCAGGCCAAGTGATTTCTTCATGACCCCCATCATGCCTGTTCCTGTGACGTGAGCCAATACCACTTTCGTCGTAGGACGTAGACCGAACATCTTGACCGCGAGCTGAGTGCCGCCGCCGGATTCTGAGCAAAGCTGCAACACGACCTCACCTCCCGCTGAACCCGAAAGGTATGCCGACCTGTGCATAGATACGCCTTTCAGCTTAGCTGCCGGCGCCAAGGTCCAATAGTGCGGCACCTGCAGTGTTGCAAAAGTCGGAGGCACCAAATTGGTCATCTCAGAGGAGAGAACAGTGAAACGACACTTGGTCCACGCTGTGCTGATTGGAGCACTTGCCTTCACCGGCGTGGGAACTGCACTGCCCGCGGCTGCCGGACCGGCACCGCTCAAGACGGCCGACACCGCCATCCAGGAGAGCCCGGAGGCGCAGAAGGTCAATCCGGTCTTCAGCGACAAGGAGCTGAAGATCATGGCCGAGACCTCAGGCCGCACTGTCAGCGAACAGCGCGAGTACGTCGAGGCCCAGGCTGAACAGAACAACGAACTGTACGAGCTCTCGCAGAAGGGCAACGACTTCGACGGCGCGTTCTTCAATGAGGACAATGACCTCGTCGTCCAGGCGGCTGCCGGTTCGGCAGAGGCCAAGGCCGCCGAGGCGAAGGGCCTGGAGGTCCGCGACCCGCAGAACGGCGAGAGCAAGCTCAACGAGATCGTCGATGCGCTCAACTCGGTGGATGGCGACCGGTCGGCCATCGCCTCGATCGCACCGGAGATCATCGACGACCGTGTCGTCATCACCGTCTCCGATTCCGATGCGAAGTCAGCTGTGCTCGACAAGGCCGCCGAGTACGGTGACGCCGTCACCGTCGTCGAAGGCGAGCGCAATATCCTGCACACCACCGCCCGCGGCGGCGACAAGGTCTCCGTGCCCGGCAGCTACTGCTCGGCCGGATTCCCGGCCTCGACCACCGGCGGCACCAACGTCATGATCTGGGCCGGTCACTGCGTCGAAGGTCAGCAGAACTTCTCCGTCGGCGGCAGCGCCTTCGGAACCTTCGCAGCCACCGCCTTCAAGTCCTACGACGGCAAGCCCGACCGTGACATTGGAGCGATCTACGTCAACTCCGGCAACTCGGTGAGCACCAGCGTCAACACCTACGGCTCGAACTTCGGCATCACCAACGCCGATCGCGGTGTCTGGCAGGCTCCGGTCGGCACCGATATGTGCCGCACCGGCGCCACCTCGGGTGTCACCTGCGGCAAGGTCACCGGCTACAACGCCTCGGTCAACTACTCCGACAGCCAGGGTCGCGCGGTCGCCCAGGTCTCCGGCCTCGGAACCTCCTCGGTGTGCACCGCTCCCGGTGACTCCGGTGGCACCTACACCGCCGGCGGCTACGCAGTCGGCATGACCTCCGGCGGCCCGTCGAACCAGCGGTGCGGCTTCAACGGCGGATACATGGGAGGCCCCTCCTACTTCCAGCCGGTGCAGGATGCGCTGAACTACTACGGTCTGCGCTACGGCCACAGCTGATCGATCTCCCTGGCCCCCGCAGGGCTGAACCGGAGGCAGCTACTCACAAAGGTACGGGTGTGGTGACCCGGGGCGCTGGGACGAATCGCATAATTCGTCCCAGCGCTTCNGCAGAAAAACTTCAGCCATCCGGTGCCGCTCACCTACGACGATCGGAGGGTGAGGTGGCCATACGTCGTAGCGAAGTCTGAACGCAGGCTGTCCGGCGCTTGTAGGCGGGGCTGGCGAACCTGAACGCCATCTGACCGCACGGTCACCAGAGCCTGAGGACATCCCGGGCCCACCACCTCGGGCCCGGCGGTCTATGCCATTCGTCCATGCACGTGAGACCAAGGCGCAATGTTCAGCATCCCGAGATTTCGGAAGAGTGAGAGCACCAACCTGTCCGACTCTCTCAAGGAGAAAACTCGTGAAACGCACGATCGTCCATGCAGCTCTCGTCGGCTCGCTGGCCTTTGCAGGTATGGGAGCTGCAGCACTGCCAGCTCTCGCGGCACCGAGTGGTGACGCGGCCAACACCGCAATCCAGAAGTCCCCAGAGGTCAAGAAGGTCGAGGCCAAGTTCAGCGAGAAAGAGCTGAAGATCATGGCTGAGTCCTCCGGCCGCACCGTTGCGGCTCAGAAGGACCATCTGGAAGCGCAGTTCACGCAGAACAACGACTACTACGACCTGGTTCAGGCCGGCAACACGTACGACGGCGCGTTCTTCAATGATGAGAACAAGCTCGTGCTGCAGGCGCCGGCCGGTTCGGCTGAGGCGAAGGCTGCTGAGGCCGCCGGCTTCGAGGTGCGGGATGCTGCGCACGGCGAGAACAAGCTCAATGAGATCGCAGACGAGCTCTCGAAGCTCGCTGCCGATGACAGCGATGTCGTCTCGGTTGCCCCGCGTGTTGCTGAGGATGCCGTCGTTGTGACCGTCACCGATCCGAACGCCGACACCGCTGTGCTCGACAAGGCTGCCGAGTTCGGTGCGGCTGTCGACGTGCAGAAGGGCGAGCGCCAGGAGCTGCACACCACTGCCCTCGGCGGCGACAAGGTCACGATGGCCAGCGGCGGCTACTGCTCGGCCGGCTTCCCCGCCACCGACAGCTCGGGCCAGCACGTCATGGTGTGGGCCGGCCACTGCGTCGAAGACCAGGAGAGCTTCACCGTCGACGGCGTTGACTTCGGCACCCACGGCGAGACTGCCTTCAAGTCCTACGACGGCCAGCCGGACCGCGACATCGGATATGTGGTGCTGAATGAGGGCAACGAAGTCAGCACCGACGTCAACACCTACGGTTCGGACGCTGGCATCACCGGCTCGGCTGAGGGTGCCTGGCAGGCTCCGATCGGCACCGAGCTGTGCCGCACCGGCGCCACCTCGGGTGTCACCTGTGGTGAGGTCACCGGCTACAACGCCTCGGTGAACTACTCGGACGGTCAGGGTCAGGACGTCGCCCAGGTCACCGGCCTCGGTGAGTCGACCGTGTGCACGGCTGCTGGTGACTCCGGTGGCGCCTACACCGCCGGCAACCAGGCTGTGGGCATGACCTCCGGCGGACCTGCCGGGCAGGACTGCGGCTTCAACGGCGGCTACGTCGACGGATCCTCGTACTTCCAGCCGGTGCCCGACGCACTGGACTACTACAACCTGGAGTACGGCCACAAGTGATGAGCTGATCCACTCAGCTGACGGTTCCCCGGCCCCTCACGGGGTGAATCACAAAGGTGGGGCCGTCGGGCCCGCGGCGCCGGGGCGAGGCAGATGCTTCGCCCCGGCGCTGTGTGTGCCGAGCGGTCCGGTGGTCTCAGGCATGCTTCTCCCCCTGTCTGAGGCCCCGGGGCCTCGTATTTGCGACTGTGTGAGGGCGTGGTCCTGCAGAGGCGCAGGCACTGCAGCGGACAGATGCCACACAGCAGCGGAGGGAGACCAGTCAGCTGGTCTCCCTCCGCTTCGCTGTGCGAACAGCTGTCAGATGGTGCTCAGTCCTCGCGGGTAGCGGCGATCATCGCATCGCGGGCTTCGCGACGACGACGCTGCTCAGTGGGATCCGGCACCGGCACCGCAGCGAGCAGACGCTGGGTGTACGGGTGGACCGGTTCGGCGACGATGTCGCTGGAGGTTCCGACCTCCACGAGGTAGCCGTGGCGCATCACGGCCACGCGGCGTGCGAGCATCTCCACAACAGCGAGGTCGTGGGAGATGAACAGGCAGGCAAAGCCCTGTTCGCGCTGCAGCTGCTGGAACAGCTCCAGCACCTTCGCCTGCACCGACACATCGAGTGCCGAGGTCGGCTCATCGGCGATGAGCAGCTTGGGCTGCAGTGCCAGCGCGCGGGCGATGCCGATGCGCTGACGCTGGCCGCCCGAGAGCTCGTGCGGGTAGCGGTTGCGCATCGACTTGGGCAGCTCGACGGAATCGAGCAGCGCCTCGACCCGCTTGTTGAGCTCAGCACCCTTGAGCTTCTCGTGCAGGTAGATCGGCTCGCCGATCGACTCACCCACCGGCAGGCGGGGGTTGAGCGAGGAGCCCGGGTCCTGGAACACGATGCCGACATCCCGGCGCAGCGGCCGCAGCTCCCGGTTGCTCATGTTCGTGATGTCCGTGCCGTTGATCTCCAGCGAACCTTCGACCACCGGCAGCAGACCGAGCGCCGCACGCCCGATCGTCGTCTTGCCCGAGCCCGATTCGCCCACCAGACCGACGACCTCGCCAGGGGCGATCGAGAGGTTGATGTTGTGGGCGGCGCGGAAGGCCGGAGTGCGGCCGATCTTCGGGTATTCGATCGCAGCATCGGTGAGCTTGAGCGCAGGAGTCTGCGACTCATCGAGCTCCGTGTCCGGGTGCTCGATCGTGTCGGTGGATTCCAGCGAGATGTCCGCCGGCACCCACGACCGGTCGCGGATGGACTCGCTCTGCGCTTCTTCGATGTCGTCGATCGAGTCGCCGAAGACGTGATCTTCTTCCTCACCCAGATGCGGCACCGCGGCAAGCAGCTGCTTGGTGTAGGGGTGCTGCGGGTTGTAGAAGATCTCATCAGCGGTGCCGGTTTCGACGACTCGGCCGTTCTTCATCACCAGGATCCGGTCGGCCATATCGGCGACCACGCCCATGTCGTGGGTGATGAGGATGATGCCGGAGTCGATCCGCTCACGCAGGTCGCGCATGAGCTTGAGGATCTCCGCCTGCACGGTGACGTCGAGCGCGGTGGTCGGCTCATCGGCGATGAGCAGTCTCGGATCGCAGGCCAGTGCCTGGGCGATCATGATGCGCTGGCGCTGACCGCCCGAGAGCTGGTGGGGGAACGAGTCGAAGCGTCGTTCCGGCTCTGGGATGTCGACCAGGCGCATGAGCTCGAGCGCCCGTTCTTTCGCGGCCGAGGGCCCCATATCGAAGTGCGTGCGCAGGGTCTCGACGATCTGGAAGCCGCAGGTGTAGACCGGGTTGAGCGCGGTCATCGGCTCCTGGAAGATCACCGAGATCTCCTTGCCGCGGATGCGCTGCATCTGCGGCAGCGGCATGTCGACGAGTTCGCGGCCGTCGAGTTTGGCGCTGCCGGTGGCCAGGCCGTTCTTGGGCAGCAGTCCGATGAGCGACATCGAGGACTGTGATTTGCCCGAGCCCGATTCGCCGACGATCGCCAGCACTTCTCCGGGGTAGAGCTCGTAGCTCAGCCCCTCTGCAGCGGTGAACCACTCACCGCTGACCCAGAAGTTCACTCCCAGGTTCTGCACCGACAGGATCGGGGCAGCGTTGTCCTTCTTCTCAGTCATGTCAGCCCCTCCTAGTGCTTCGGTCCATCGGTGTCGTCTGCCGCATCCGGGCCGTCGGCCTCTGCCTCACCGTGCGTGTTCACGGTGCCGCCGGGTCCGGGCCGGTCGGCTCCTTCAGCCGGAGCATTCTCGGCATACGGCTCACCGGTCGCACCGGCGCCGGTGGCAACGGCCACAGCGGCCTTCTCCTCCGCATTCTCAGCGCTGCGGATCTGGGCCTTGAGCATCTCCTTCTTCGACGGGATGCGCTTCTGGCGCGGGTCGAAGGCATCGCGCAGGCCGTCACCGATGAAGTTGACGCACAGGGCGATGATGATGATGAACAGGCCCGGCCACCAGAACAGCCATGGGCGGGTGGAGAACGAGCTCTGGTACTCGTTGATGAGCTGGCCGAGCGACACATCGGGAGCGCTGACGCCGAAGCCCAGGAAGGACAGTGCCGTCTCCAGCACGATCGCCTGGCTCATGAGCAGCGTCGTGTTGACGATGATGACGCCCATCGCATTCGGCAGCATGTGCTTGAAGATGATGCGGAAGTCGCTGGCTCCGGCCACGCGGGCGGAGTCGACGAATTCGCGTTCACGCAGCGACAGGAAGTCACCGCGCACCAGGCGCGCCAGGCCCGGCCACAGGATGAGGCCCAGGCAGATCGCCAGCAGCAGCGGCGAGGAGTACTTGCCTGCCAGCACACCGAGCACAGCACCGACGACGATCACCGGCAGGGTGATGAACAGATCGGTGATGCGCATGAGCACATCGTCGACGCGCTTGCGGTAGTAGCCGGCCAGCGAACCGACGAGCACACCCACGACGAGCGAGATCGTGCCCATGACGATCATCACCATGATCGAGATCTGGGTGCCCTTCATGACGCGGGCGAAGTTGTCGCGGCCGATATCGTCCTGGCCGAACGGATGGTCGCCGATGGCGAACACATTCGACAGCTGCCAGGTGGGAGCACCGCCGTTGATGACGTCGTTGGTGTTGTAGTGGTTGAACTTCCACCAGCCCGGGATCGGGCCGACACCGACGGAGGAATAGGCCAGGATCGCGATGAGCAGCACCACCGACAGGCCGGTGATGGCGCCCTTGTGCCGGATGAACCGGCGCCAGACGATCTGGCCCTGTGACAGGCCGGCGGTCTCGTGCGCCTCGATCGCGTTGTCGCCTTCGAGCGTGTGGTCGTCCTCGTGTTTCGAGGGATCTGGAAGTGAGGTGGTCATGCGTTCACCCGAATCCGTGGGTCGAGAATGGCATAGACGAAGTCAGCCACGATGTTGGCGACGACCGCGAGTATGCCGGTGATGAGGATGTAGGCCATGACAGGGTCGATGTCCGCCTTGCCGAGCGAGTCGACGAACATCCTGCCCATGCCGGCCCAGCCGAAGATCGTCTCGGTCAGCACAGCACCGCCGATGAGGGTGATGATGTCGACCGGCACGATCGAGGCCAGCGGCAGCAGCGCATTGCGCAGTGCGTGGCGCATGATGACGGTGCGCTCGGTCAGGCCCTTGGCGCGGGCAGTGCGGATGTAGTCCTGGTTCATCACCTCGAGCATCGAACCGCGCGCATAGCGCGTGTACGTTGCGAACGAGATGAGGACGAGGGCGATCGACGGCAGCAGCAGGTGGGTGAAGCTGTCGACGGTGTGGTACCAGAAGTCGCCCTGCAGTCCGGGGGTGGCTGCGCCGATCGTGGCGATCGGCCTGCCGCGGATCTGCGGCAGGTTCGAGTAGCCGGCCCACACCTGCATATTGCGGTCGATGAAGACCAGCAGCGAGGCGATCATCGCCACGATCGAAGCCGTGCGGGCGGAGGCGATCTTGTCCGGTCCGCCGAAGGCGAAGCCGACGCCGACGCCCACCAGCACAGCGACGATGAACAGAGCGATGATGATGAACCAGTTGGCCGGAACGAAGTAGAAGAACCACTGCATCGCGTAGTAGAACACGCCACCGAGCACGGCGGTCGTCAGAGCGGCATAGAGCGCACGCTTGTTGCTCAGACCGGTCGAGAGGTGGGTGACGAGGAATGCAGCAGCCAGCGAGGACACGGTCACTCCGATGAGGCCGATGCCCGGCTGCAGCAGCCAGTTCGAGCCGAACAGGAATGCTAGAAGCCCGAAGGTCACGAGTGTGCCGGCCGAGAAGTTGATGAGGCGTCGGCGGCCGCTGCCGCCCATCGCGCCCATCCAGAAGGCGCCGGCGATGAGTGCGATCACCGTCACTGCCAGCCAGTTGACCTCTGGGTTGCGCAGGAAGTTGTTGAACTCGATCGCGCCGTACTGCTTGAGGAGCACAGCGACCCAGAAGACGGGCAGCGAGTAGAGCAGGAAGGTGATGAAGGTGATGGCGTAGTCGAATCCGGTGTACTGGCGGATGGCCGAAACGAGGCCGACGGTCACGCCGAGCAGGATCGAGACGAAGGTTGCGACGAAGACGAGCTTGACCGAGTTGGCGATCGCGCCCTGCAGCAGGCTGGTCACTTCCTGACCAGAAACCCACGAAGCGCCGAGATCGCACTGACCGATGAAGCAGCCGCCGACTCCGCCGAGCCACCAGAAGTAGCGAATGGGTGAGGGTACGTCGAGCTGGAGGAGTTTGACGCGGTTCTCCATGAGCTGGGCCGCGTTCGGGGATGTGGAGGTACGCAGGTCCTCAAGCGGATCGATCGCGATATCGATGAGGACGTACATGAGAAATGTCACGACGAGCATGACAAGAGCAGCCGATAGGAATCGTCTGGCGAGGTATCTGAACATAACGGTCTTCCCAAGAATGTCGTTGGGCAGGAGACGGCGGGGGTGCCGGGATCCAGCACCCCCGCCGGTCAGAGCACAGAGCTCTCAGAGTCGAGAGCCTCTAACTCAGATCTCCCACTCCCAGAAGTTCCAGAACATGGTCGGCGACACGGTCATCGACTTCACGTTCTGCAGCTGATCCGAGTAGGCGACGATCTCCGGGAACTGGAACAGCGTGACGCCGAATGCGTCGTTCACCAGGTGCTTCTCAACTTCACCGAGCAGCTCGGCCTGGCGGGCCGGGTCGGTTTCGGTCTGCAGCTCGTCGTAGAGCGAGTCGACCTCGTCGTTGGAGTAACCGCCGAAGTTGTTCTGACCACCGGTGCGGAAGTTCGCATCCGATTCGGTCACAGCGGTCGAGGTGGACTGCCAGCCGAAGAGCGAAGCGTCGTACTCGCCGCTGCCGAGCTCCTCAGACCAGGTCTCCGATGCGCTGTCGAGGACCTCGAAGCCAGCCGCGTCAGCCGACTCCTTGATGAGCTGGAACTCCTGCTCACGGCGGCTGTTGCCCTTCGCGTAGAGGAGGCGGACCTTCGGTGCCTCATCGACACCGGCCTCTTCGAGCATCTTCTTCGCTTCTTCGGCATTGCCTTCACCGTAGATGTTCTTGATGCCGGAGGCTTCGACGACCTTTTCGTAGTCCGGGGCACCGGGGACCTGGGTGAAGGAGTCGCGGACCTCAGCGGAGTCGTTGAGCGGCTTGATGATGTCGTTGACGATCTTGCCGCGCGGGATCGACATGAGGAAGGCTTCGCGGACCTTCTTGGCCTTCTCCTCGTCGCCGCCGTAGGAGGCCGGGTCGAACGGGCCGTTGTTGTCGAAGGTCAGGTCGACGTGCTCGTAGGTGGCGCCGTCGGCGGTCATGTTCTCCACACCGTCGATCGCTTCGACGGCCTGGAGGACGTCAGCGGTCGACTGCGGGTTGATGAGCTGGACTTCGCCGTTCTCCAGCGCCTGGACGGCCGCCATCGGGTCCTCGTTGTAGCGGATCGTGATCTTCGAGACGTTCGGCTTGCGGTCGCCCTCGTAGTCGTCGCGAGCCTCGAGGGTCAGGTACTGGCCTTCGCTGAACTCGGTCATCTTCATCGGGCCGCTGCCGACGATGAGATCCTCATTGTCCGGCATCGAAGTCATGTTGAAGCCGGTGTTCCAGAACTCGGCGATCTTCGCCAGCTTCTCCTTGTCGTTGTTCTCGATGGCGTCGAGGACGGCCTGCTTGGCCTCTTCGGGATCTTCGACGTCGATCGAGTTCTTGGCGACGATGTGTGCCGGCATGCCGGAGTCACCGATCGTCAGGTTGGTCTCCCAGTCGGCGAAGGGCTTGCTGTACTCGAAGGTGATTTCCTTGCCGTCTTCGGAGATCTCCGGGAAGTCCTTGATGAGCGCCAGGCCCGGCGCTGCGGCGTCGAAGAAGACATCGCCGCCGGCGTCCTCAACATTGCCTTCGTCGTCGCGCTCAGCGTCCTCGGTGGTGTTGAAGTTGCCGCTCTGAGCAGCCCAGGCGAGCACGAGGTCAGCTGCGTCGACCGGAGTGCCGTCGGACCACTTGGCGTTGTCGGAGTAGGTGTACTTGACCTTCAGCGGGTCATCCGAAACCTTCTCAACAGTGCCGAAGGAGGTGTTGTCCTGCAGCTCCAAGTTCTCGTCGTAGTACTTGAACGAGTCGTTCATCATGTACACGACGTTCGCGTTGGTGACGTTATTCGTCGCGGAGGTGTTGTTGTTCATGGAGTAGAACGGCTGGTTCCACATGACGCTGACTTCTCCGCCGCCACCGCCTGCGCCTCCATCGCCGCCACCGTCACCGGGTGGGGTGCAGGCGGACAGCAGCATTGCTGTCGCCGCCACACCGGCAGCTGCGGTGAAAATGCCTCTTTTCACGTCGACTCCTTATATGTCGATTTCACAATCACACCTGGCAGCATGGTCTTTCATGACTGCCAGGTGAACACTTCATGAGTGAAGTGGGGTTGGAACCAAAGCTAGGCCACCGGACCATGTGACTGAGTGCACAATCCGGGTTATCACGGCTATCGTTACCGATTTGAGACGTCAGTGAATGAACTGCTGCATGTTGTGCAGATCACTGCATGAAATTGCATCCTGGATCACACTCTGTGCCCCGCGTCTGCGCTCGGGGGACTCCCCGCTCAGCAGCCTCATGCGCGCACCGCGCTGGACATGCCGCCGGGCGGCATCACGCCTCGGGATCGCCTGGCTGCGCGGCACCGCGGCGGCGCCTGCGCATCCGGCTCGTCGATTAAGGTGGAGCCCATGTTCTCGCTGCTGACTCGCTCACGCTCCGAGCCGCCGCGCTTTCCCGAGGAGGGCGTGCTGCAGCAGTTCGGCTCACGACTGCTGGCCGGCGCCGCCATCGTCGTCGCCGCTGCCGCAGCGATCAGCATCGTCTACCAGTTCACGCCGCTGACCGCAGCGCTGCTCATCGGCATCCCGCTCTTCGGCGCAGCCGTGGTGTGGGCGCTGTACTGGCAGCCGCGGGTGACGATCTCTCCTGCTGGGCTGGAGTTCGTTAACATCCTGCGCACCACGCCCATCCCCTGGCCGGCGGTCGCAGACTTCGATCTGCGCTACGGCTTGGCCGTGCGCACCCGCTGGGACACGCATGAATCGGCCTGGGCGATGCCGCGGGCGATGAAGCGCGCGGTACCCGGACCGCGTTGGCCAGCCGGCACCTCGGCAGCGGCGCAGGCGCGTGATGCCGCCAATCCGCTCATCATCGCCGTCGTCGACTACCACGCTGAGCTTGAACGCCAGGGATTCCTCAGCGATCCGGTGCTCGAAGACGCAGCGCCGCAGCACCGCTGGAACACCGGTGTCATCAGCGTGCTGCTGCTCACCGGTGTGTGGGCGCTCGCGGCGCTTGTGTGGCTGCAGCTGAGCTGAGCGACCACTGCGCTGCAACAGCGCAGAGAAGCACCTGCGCTCGGCAGGATCAGCTCAGCCAGCTCAGCTCACCAGCCGCGCGCCCGCCATTCCGGGATCTGCGGACGTTCAGCGCCGAGCGTGGTGGGGTCACCGTGGCCGGACAGCACATGGACGGCGTCATCGAAGACATCGAAGATCCGCTCCTCCAGGTCGTCCATGAGCGATGCGAAGTCCTCACTGCTCCATGTCTTTCCCGGGCCGCCGGGGAACAGGCTGTCACCGGAGAAGATGACGACTTCTCCCCCGGAGTCGCGCAGCACGTAGGCCACCGATCCCGGGGTGTGGCCGCGCAGCTCGATGACCTCCAGGCTGAAGCCGTCGAAGGACAGGGTCTCTCCGTGGGCCACCGGATGGTCGATGGGCTGCCCGGACTCCTCGGTGATCGCCTCGGCATCGTTGGCGCCGGCAACGGTGCGAGCGTCATAGCGTTCAGCGATCGGCTTGAGTGCGCGCACATGATCCCAGTGGCGATGGGTGGTGAGCACATCGGTCACGTGTGCGGCGCCGGCCGGCCCGTCCTTCGCTCCGGCCTCGACGAGTGCTTCGATCGCCTCGACATCGTCGGCGGCATCGATGATGACCTGCCGGCCGGTCGTGGCGGAGGTGAGCAGGTAGACGTTGTTGCTCATCTCCGAGACCGCGATCGAGCGGAGGGAGACATCGGTGAGCTGCAGGTCCATGGCGATCTCCTCATGTCGGGTGCCGTGCATCGGATGTGCCGCCCGGCGGTGCGGGCAGGCTGTCTCTTCAGCCTAGTCGGGCGGTGTGCCGCGGGGCTACAGTTCCGGGACTGCAGCGTCGGGGCTGTAGGGCGGGGTTACAGTACCAGGGCCGCAGCGTCGGGGCGCCACAGTGTGCGCAGTGCTATCGTGACCGGCAGGCACCGACAGTGCCAGCGGACGAGGGAGCCGTACCCGCCCAGCGCAAAGACGGCCGACTTCTCTTATGCACTGGACTGTTCTCATCATCTCCGGGGCCTTCGAAGCGATGTGGGCCTTCGCGCTGGCCGCCCGCCATCTGCGTTTCCTGCCGCGTGCCGCCCTCTTCACCGCCGGCGGCTTCATCTCGATGGCCGGCCTCGCCTGGGGCCTGCAGGAGGTGCCCGTCGGCTCCGGCTATGCCGCATGGGTCGCCGTCGGCGCTGTCACCACCCTCGCCCTCGGCGCCCTGCGCGGCACCGAACGACTGAGCCTCACCCGCATCGCCTGTGTCGCTGCGATCATCACCGGTGTCGTCGGACTGCAGGTGCTGTCATGACCGCACCGCACAGCCCATCACCGCAGCCGGCTCCCGCACCGCAGCGCGCTGCGATCCGGCACTGGCTGGCGCTGCTGTTCTCCGGAATGGCCGAGGCGATCTGGGCCGGCGTGCTGGCCGCCGGAGTCCTGCACCTGGGCCGGGCGGCGCTCTTCGCGCTCGGCCTGACGCTCTCGCTGACCGGACTGGCCTATGCGATGCGGGCGATCCCGATGGGCACCGCCTATGCGATCTGGACCGGCATCGGCGCGGCCACGACCGCCGGCTGGTCGGCGGTGCTCGGCGAGGAGTTCGGGCCGGCGAAGATCGCGTGTCTGGCGCTCATCGTCGCCGGCGTCGCCGGACTGCAGCTCACGAGCGGTGCGGGCACCGCCGCCGAGGCGGGCCCCACCTCGGGAGCGGAGGGCCAGCAGCCGTAGGCGAACGCCGGGCACGCCGCCTCAGCGGCTCACCATTTCCCGCGCGTGTACTGCAGCGGGTAGGGCGCCTCCCGCCAGTTGAGCCCCAGGGCATGGGCGGCCCGCTGCGGCCAGGCCGGTTCGCGCAGCCCAGCCCGGGCCAGCAGCACGACTTCGGCATCACCGGAGACGAGGATGCTCTCAGCCTGTGCGGGTTCGGTGATGAGTCCGACCGTGCCGGTGGTGACTCCGGCGGCGGAGATCTCCGCGGCCAGCGGCACCTGATAGGACGGGCCGATGGGGATGTCGGCGATGACATTGCCGCCGGAGGACACGTCGATGAGATCGCAGCCGGCATCCTGCAGGGCGATGGCGACCTCGGTGGCCTCGGCGATGTCGAAGCCGCCGGCGGTCCATTCGGTCGCCGAGATCCGCACGAGCACCGGCTTCTCGGCCGGGAACGCCGCGCGCACGGCAGCGAAGACCTCCATGAGCAGGCGGGAGCGGCCGGCCAGATCGCCGCCGTATGCATCATCGCGGACATTGGACAGCGGTGAGAGGAAGGAGTGGAGGAGGTAGCCGTGGGCGGCGTGGATTTCGACGGTGTCGAAACCGGCCGCATCGGCCCGGCGGGCGGCAGCAGCGAAGGCCTCGACCACCTCGGCGATGGCCTCAGTGCTGAGCGCGGCAGGCTCTGCCAGCCCGTCGAAGGCGACAGCCGAGGGGCCGAGCGTCGCCCAGCCGCCGGCCGCCTCGGGAACGGAGCCGGAGGGTTCGCCGTAGAACGGACGGTAGGTGCTGGCCTTGCGGCCGGCATGGGCGAGCTGCATGCCGATCGCCACGCCCTGGGAGTGGGCGAAGTCGACGATCGGGGACCACGCCTCGGTGTGGGCATCGGACCAGATGCCAGCGTCCTGCGGTGAGATCCGTCCCTCCGGCAGCACTGCGGCCGCCTCGGTGAGGATGAGGCCGAAGCCGCCGGTGGCGCGGGCGCCGAGGTGCACGAGGTGCCAGGTGCCGGGCATGCCGTCGCGGTCCTCACAGGAGTACTGGCACATCGGTGCGAGCCAGACGCGGTTGCGGACGGTGAGTCCGCGCAGGGTGATCGGTTCGAAGAGCTTCGCCATGCCCTCAGCCTAGCTGCTGCTCTGCAGGGTCCTGCGGGCTGTTCAGCAGGCGGAGGGCATGACGGCTCTGCCGCTCACAGGGCGATCGAGAAGACTCCCACCGCGATCGTCATCGTGACGATCGTGATGATGACGATGCCGATGATGTTGAGGACGAGACCGCCCTTGACCATATCGGCGATGCGCACATAGCCGGAGCCGTAGGCCACCGCGTTGGGCGGGGTGGCGACCGGGAGCATGAAGGCACAGGTGGCCGCGATGGCGACCGGGACGGTCAGCAGCAGCGGATCGTAGCCCAGACCGATCGCGACACCGGCGACGACCGGGATGAACGTCGCAGCGGTTGCGGTGTTCGAGGTGATCTCGGTGAGGAAGATGATGCCGGCGGCGAGGATGATGACGAGGGCGAGCAGCGGCATCCAGTTGAGCGCCTGGACCGATTCGCCGATCCAGTCGGTCAGGCCGGTCTTGGTGAACTGGTCCGACAGCGCCAGGCCGCCGCCGAAGAGCAGCAGCACGCCCCAGGGCAGTTCGACAGCCGACTCCCAGTCGAGCAGCCGCACGCCGCGGGCGTGGCCGGCGGGCATGAAGAACAGCAGCAGGCCGATGAGCATGGCGATGCCGGCATCGTCGATCGGCGGTTCTTCGAAGATGATGGGGATCGCGATCCACGACACGGCGGCGAGCACGAAGAGGGCGAGGACCCGCCATTCGCCCTGGGAGACGGGGCCGAGCTTGTCCATCTCGCGGCGGATGAGGTCGCGGCCGCCGGGGATCCTGTCGATCTCGGGCTTGAAGAACATCTTCGTCAGCACGAACCAGGCGCCGGCGAGCATGACGACCGCGACCGGGGTGCCGACGAGCATCCACTGGCCGAACTGGATGTCGATGTCCTGGTTCTCCCGCAGGTAGCCGACCAGCAGCGTGTTCGGAGGGGTGCCGATGATCGTGGCGACCGAGCCGATCGAGGCGGCATAGGCGATGCCGAGCATGAGGGCGGTGCCGAAGCGCGACTGCAGGACGCCGTCGGTGCCGGTGGCGTCGTCGTCGGCCTGCTCAGAGTCCTCCAGGGTCTCGCCGCCGGACTTCGCCATCGCCTCGTTGACGAGGACGAGGACCGAC
Source organism: Brevibacterium otitidis (assembly GCF_042429315.1). Taxonomy (NCBI): domain Bacteria; kingdom Bacillati; phylum Actinomycetota; class Actinomycetes; order Micrococcales; family Brevibacteriaceae; genus Brevibacterium; species Brevibacterium otitidis. Next base: position 86,803 of record NZ_JBHMAU010000073.1, read on the forward strand.
AGGCCGATCGGCAGCATGAGCACGGCCGTCGCCGTGTTCGACACCCACATCGACAGGAACGCGGTGGCGATCATGAACCCGGCGATGAGCGCGCCGGTGCGCTCGCCCATGAAGGCTCTTCGGACATCCGGTGGGGGTGAGGTTCGTCGGGTGCTGGTTGGCGGGTAGGGGTCGAGGTCCCCGAGGATCAGAAGCGCTAACCACCTGATCTACCA
>NZ_JBHMAU010000074.1:0-44326 GCF_042429315.1 Brevibacterium otitidis
GGCCTTAGGGTTCGAGATTGAGAGATTCAACCTCGATCCTGGACACCCTCGACCTGTGCTTGCGGCAGGCACGCCGCCAGTCACCCCTTGGAATCAATCATCTAGAGCCTGGTCAACACCCGCCGATCTCCACAGCCACGGCGACGCCGGCGGGCGTCCGACGCATGCATCTCAACCTTGGCGACGACATCTTCCTCCTGCGCCTAGCCGAACTGACGCTCTTATACACCGGCAACCGGCTCTCACGCTTCTTCCCTTCGACAGCACGCCTCGACATCGATCCGCCGTCGGCGCGGGACCTGCGGGTGCTCTCTGCGGCGAAGCGCAACCGCGACAACATCATCGAGAACGACGGCCGAGTGGTGACGAACACGTTCAAGCACACTCCGCGGCTGCAGATGACGGCGGTCCTCGAAGCGATGGAGTCTGAGCATCCGGAGCGCTTCGCGCGCGTCGTTGCTTCCCAGTTCCTGCACCCGGAGGACTATTCCATCCGCTCGGCGCTGTACCACCTCGTTGCCTATATGCTTTGTCAAGGCGTTCAACAGCCGGATCCGGTATGCGCAATTGGACATCGCCTGGCCGGACGCCGAGCGGCTCAACCAGCTGCTGAAGGGTTCCACGAGGCGAGGTTCCCCGTGCACAGCACTTTTGAGAAGAGCCTATGACAGCACCCGGGACCGAGGCCGTGCACTGAGTGAGATCCAACGCTCGGATTTTACTTGGGTGTAACCTAGTCGTTACCATAACGTCGATTCTGACCCCGAGAGGGCAGTGCCTGTGCCGCAGCGCTGTCTGCCCTGAGACCTGGAGACCTCATACATGCGCCGCATCATCACCTACGGCACCTTCGATCTGCTCCACTACGGCCACATCCGGCTGCTGCAGCGCTGCAAGGAGCAGGGCGACTACCTCGTCGTCGCACTCTCGACTGACGAATTCAACGCAGGCAAGGGAAAGAAGTCCTACTTCAGCTTCGAGGACCGCAAGCGGATGCTCGAAGCGATCCGCTACGTCGATCTCGTCATCCCGGAGGAGAACTGGGAGCAGAAGGCCGACGACGTCGACCGCTACCACATCGATGTCTTCGTCATGGGTGATGACTGGGAGGGCAAGTTCGACGAGCTGCAGGAGCACTGCGAGGTCGTCTACCTGCCGCGCACCCCGGAGATCTCGACGACGCAGATCAAGACAGACCTCTCGACCAAGTAAGCGCTCATGGCTCTCGGGAAGATCAAACGCGCAGCCATGCGGCGTCTGCCGCTGACGGCCGCGGCCAGCCTGCGCGCCGCCCGGCCCCGCCTGCGCGAACAGGCCGGCAACGCCAAGGCCACGGTCGCAGAGATGCGCCGCTGGGTTGGCCTTGAGCGCCGCGCCCGTGCCTTCCGCCGAGCGATACGCCAGCCGGTCGATGAGAATCTCGTGCTGTGGGAGTCCTTCGGAGGCAACGGAGCGCTGTGCAACCCCGAAGCGCTCTTCCGCCACGTCATCGCCGCGCCCGATCTTGAGCACCTCACCCACGTGTGGGCCCTCAAACCGCAGGCGCAGTCCGACGCCGAAGTGGTCGCTGAGTTCGGTGACCACCCACGGGTGCGCGTGGTCGACTACCGCAGCCCGGAGTACTTCGGTCTGCTCGAGACGGCCGGCTACCTCGTCAACAATGCCACCTTCCCGCGCGAGTTCGTCAAACGCGACGAGCAGACCTACCTCAACACCTGGCACGGCACACCGATGAAGACGATGGGCTACGACGAGCCCAACGGCCCGATGGCCTCCGTCAACGTGCTGCGCAACTTCCTCTCCACCGATTACCTCCTCTCATCGGGACCGTACATGACGGAGACGATGTACTCCGGTGCCTACCGGCTCGACCCGATCTTCACCGGCACGATCATCGAAGACGGATTCCCACGCATCGACGCCCAGCTGCAGGCTGACCGCCGCGAAGCGAACCGCCCGAAGACAGCACTGTACGCACCGACATGGCGCGGAGAGTCCTTCCAGTCACCACGCGTCGAGACAAAGCAGCTGGCAGCAGTGCTCGATGCCCTCGACGCTGTTCCAGCGCTCGCCGGCTGGAGCATCAAGCTCAAAATCCACCAGGCAGTCTACGCACAGGCACAGCGCGACCCCCGGCTGGCCGGCCGGCTCGTCGCCAACAGCACCCCGACAAACACACTGCTGGCACAGACCGATCTGCTCATCACCGACTTCTCCAGCATCTGGATGGATGCGCTGGCCTCGGAGATCCCGATCGTCTACTTCGCCGGCGACTACCAGGACTACCTCGCCGAGCGCGGCAGCTACCTGACACCAGATGATCTGCCCGGCCCGGTCACGCAGACCCTCCGGCAGCTCACGACTGCCGTGACCGAGCTGCTCTCCGAAGACAGCGATCCTGCGCTTGCCGAACGCTATGCCGCCGCCCGGCAGCGTTTCGTCCCACACGATGACGGACACGCCGCCGAACGGCTTGCCGACGTCGTCTTCCGCAGCCAACCGGCAGCGGCTGCGGCGGCCCGCCGCCTGAGCTATGAAGCAGAACCCGCCTCCGCCTCGACGGAGCAGCCCAAGACCCGCATCGTCATCTATCCTGGCGGGCTCAAGCCCAACGGCATCTCGGCCTCGGCGCTCAACCTGCTCGCCACGCTCGACCGCAGCCGCTTCGACCTCACCGCCGTCGTCACCGAGATGTATGCCGAAGAGCGCACGGCCGTGCGCTCGCTCATTCCGCACGACGTGCGTCTCATCACGCTACCCAGCGGTTTCCTCGAAGCCGCGCTGGCCGGCAGCTACACGCAGATGCTCGACGGCGAGAGCCCGGAGCCCGGCACCGATGCCCGGGCGTCGGATGACAAGCTGTGGCGGCACGAATGGCGGCGCTTCGTCGGCGAGGCCGCCTTCGATGTGGCGATCGACTTCTCCGGCTACAGCGGCAAGTGGACCCGCCTCATCGCCGCCTCCGGTGCTTACCGCAAGCTGGTCTGGCAGCACAACGACCTCGCCGCCGACGCCCGCCGTGAGGTCGGCGGAGAGCGCACCTACCAGCGCACTCTGCGCTCGGTGTTCGATCAGTACCCGCAGTTCGATGCTCTGGTGTCCGTCTCGCCGGCGCTGCAGGAGATTAACGAACGCAACCTCGCCCACCACGCCGAATCGACAGACGGACAGCAGCCCCCGCAGTTCCTGTCTGTGCGCAACACCATCGACGCCGACTTCATCCGCGCCTCTGCACGAGGCAGAGCCCTCGAGGCTGCCGACGCGCCCGCGCCCACGCAGCCGGTTGAGGGCCTGAGCGCGGAGCTCAGCGAGCTGCGCAAGCGCTACGGAGCCGGAGAGGTGACAGCCGAGCTTGAGCGCATCGACATCCGTGAGCGCTTCGCCCTTTGCGACTTCCCCCGAGGCGGCGGGGACGTGACGACGTTCGTCACCATGGGCCGGATGTCTCCGGAAAAGAACCACCACCGGCTCATCGACGCGTTCGCTCAGGTCCTCGACTCAGGCTGCGATGCCCGGCTCCTGCTGCTGGGCACCGGTCCGCTGGAACGTGAGCTGCGCGAGCACGCCGCTTCGACCCTGGATCCCAGCCGCATAGTCTTCGCCGGGCATCAGCGCAATCCGCACCCGATCCTCGACGCGGCCGACTGCTTCGTCCTCTCCAGCGACTACGAGGGCCAGCCGATGGTCATCCTCGAAGCGCTGGCACTGGGCACACCCATCATCACGACTGCCTTCGGATCGGTCGGTTCGGCCTTCCCGGATGAGCACACCGAGCGCTGGGGGGCCGTCGTCGAACGCGATGTCGACGAGCTGGCCGCTGCCATGACGGCATTCGCACGCGATCACCAGTCGCTGCCGCAGCCGGACTTCGACCCGGACGATTACAACGCTGCAGCGTTGGCCGAGTTCGCTGCGGCCGTCGTGCCTGACACATAATTTTGAAGCAGCCTCACAATCCTGTGCAGGCTCAGCCACAGAGGAGAGACATGACCGTTCTTGTCACCGGCGGTGCCGGATACATCGGCTCCCACGTCGTCCGGATGCTACAGCAGCGAGGCGACGAGGTCGTCGTCGTCGACGACTTCTCCACCGGCTTCGCCTCCCGCGTCGGTGACTCACCGCTGGAGCGGATCGACATCGCCGCACCGGACGCCGAAGAGCGCCTCAGCCGGATCATGGCAGACTACGATGTCGACTCCGTCATTCACTTCGCCGCCAAGAAGCAGGTGGGCGAGTCCGTGGAGAAGCCCGTCTGGTACTACCGGCAGAATGTCGGGGGACTGGCGAACCTGCTCGCGGCGATGGATACCAACAGCGTGGGCACGATGGTGTTCTCCTCCTCAGCCGCAACCTACGGCATGCCCGATGTGCCGACCGTTCGTGAGGACATCGACTGCAAGCCCATCAACCCGTATGGTCAGACGAAGCTCATCGGCGAATGGATGATCGACAACGCGATGACCGCCAGCAACTTGAAGGCCGCAAAGCTGCGCTACTTCAATGTCGCTGGCACTGCCTGGGACGATCTGGCCGACACCGCGGTCATGAACCTTGTGCCGATCGTGCTCGACCGGCTCGACAAGGGCCAGGCGCCGGTCATCTTCGGTGACGACTACGACACTCCCGACGGCACCTGCATCCGTGACTACGTGCACGTCGCTGATCTTGCCGAAGCGCACATCTACGCTCTCGACTACCTCGCTGCAGCCGACGGTCCGGCAGTCGAGTCCGTGTTCAACGTCGGCACCGGCCTCGGGGCGTCCGTCTCCGAGGTCATCGACACGGTCGCCCGGGTGCTCCAGCGCCCGATCACCCCGGAGATGGGGCCGCGCCGCGCCGGCGACCCGCCACAGCTCATCGCCGATGTCGAGCGGATCGGACGCGAATTCGCGTGGAAGGCGCAGTACGACCTCACCGACATCATCACCTCCGCTGTCGAGGCGAAGGGCAGCCGGGCACAGGGCTGAACGGCACCTGCATGTCCTTGAAGTGAATTGACGGTAAACTGAACGGTCAGACCGATCTGGACCGCCGCAATCAGCTTGGAGGGAATGTGCTCAGTCCTGCCCGGCCGCAGCGGCCGACGCTCGAAGAGCTGCGCGCAGTGGCACAGCCGCCGGAAGTGCGCAGCCGTAAGAACGCTGAGCACTGGACGGCGCAGCTGTACCTGCGGCACATCTCCATCTACACCACGGTGCTGCTCGTCCGCACACCGATCACCGCCAACGGCGTCACCGGGCTCATGATCCTCTCCGGCTGGCTCATCGCTGCATCCCTGCTCATCCCGGGACTGCTCGGAGCGCTGCTGGCCCTGTTCTTCTCCCAGCTGCAGATGTACCTCGACTGCTGCGACGGTGAGGTCGCCCGGTGGCGCGGCACCAAGGGAGCGAAGGGCGTGTTCCTCGACAAGGTCGGCCACTATACGACCGAAGGACTCGTTGCGATCGTCCTCGGCGTCCGGGCCGTCGGTGAGCACTCCAACCTCGGAGACGACCCGGCCGGAATGTACCCATACCTGCTCGCCGGGGCGATCCTCGGCTTCCTCGTGGTGCTGAACAAGGCACTCAACGACATGGTGCATGTGGCGCGCGCCTTCAACGGCCTCGACAAACTGCCCGACACCGCACAAGCCACCGCAATCCCCTCCGGCCTGCTCGCCACACTCAAGCGGATCGCCCGGTTTGTGCCCTTCCACCGCCTGTACCACTCCGTTGAGATGTCGATCCTCGCCGTCGCCGCAGCGATCGTCACCCTCATCGCCTCGGCGCTCGGCGGCCCAGAGCTCATCGGCGAGCGCTGGCTCATCACCATCCTGGTGCCGCTGTGCGCCCTATCTGTGATCGGCCATTTCCTGTCGATCATGGCCTCAAGGAGGTTGTCAGCATGACACCGGAGAACATCCACACTCACCGCGACGCGACGCAGCCGATCCCAGCTGACGCCTTCGACGAACCGCAGTACACGGCGCTACGTGAAACCGCTCGCGAACGACGCAAACTCGAACGTGCGGTGCGTGCCGAACACGGCAACCTGCCCGGCGCCTCGGCAGCGGCGACACCGGTGCAGCCGGCATCCCGAGGATCCCAAAAGTACTCCTTCGGCGTCGTCGTGCTCACCCAGGGCAAGCGGATGGACGACCTGCGCCGCGGCATCGACTCGCTGCTGAGCCAGCGCGGCGTCGACCTCGACGTCATCTGCGTGGGCAACGGCTGGGAGCCCACCGGCCTGCCTGAGCAGGTCAAGACGCTGGCGCTGCCGACGAACATCGGCATTCCCGCCGGGCGCAACGAGGGGGTTCCGCACATCAGCGGCGAGTTCCTCTTCTTCCTCGACGACGATGCCTGGCTGCCCGACGACTCGACGCTCATGCGGATGGCCCAGCTCATGCGCACGAAGCCGAGCATCGGGCTCATCCAACCGCGCGTCAAGGATCCTTCCGGCACGCCTGCACCCAAGCGCTGGATCCCCCGCCTGAAGAAGGGCGACGCCAAGCACTCATCGAACGTCTTCTCCGTGTGGGAGGGCGCAGTGTGCCTGCAGCGCAGGGCCTTCGACGCCTGCGGCGGCTGGCCGGCACCGTTCTGGTACGCCCACGAGGGCATCGAGATCGCCTGGCGGATCTGGGATGCCGGTTACCAGGTCTGGTACATGGGAGACGTGTCCGTCGCACACCCGGTCATCGATCAGCGCCGCCACGAAGAGTACTTCTACATGAACGCCCGCAACCGGGTGTGGCTGGCCCGGCGCAACCTGCCGCTGCCGTTCAGCCTCGCTTATGTGGGCTCCTGGACGCTCATGCAGACCGCCAAATGGGCGACGAAGCCCGAGCAGCTGCGCCCCTGGTTCCAAGGCTGGCGCGACGGCTGGCGCGACGACCCCTGGGGGCCAGGCGAGGAGCACGGCAAGCTCTCAGCCCGCGGCGTGCTCCGAATGGCCCGATACGGCAGGCCGCCGGTGGTGTGAAACCTGTCTGATGCAGCAGCCTCCCGGAGATCCGGGAGGCTGCTGTCATTCAGCGCAGCGCGCGCTCGAACTCCTCTTCCCAGCGATCCCCGATTGCGGCAGGGGACCACTGACGTGCCTTCTGCTGAGCGGCAGCACCCATCGTGCGCCTGGCATGGTCATCATCCATGAGAGCTCTCAGCCCGGCGGCCAGCCCCTCGACGGAGCGGGGAGGGGTGACGATTCCCGTTATGCCGTCGTCGATGAGTTCGCGGATGCCCGGTGCGCAGTCGACGGAGACGGTCGGCAGTCCCGCCCTGGCCGCCTCGACGATGGACAGCGGCAGGCCCTCTTCATCTGAGCTGAGCACGGTCAGCGCGCTGTGCGCGAGCACGCCTGGGACGTTGCTCGTCGGGCCCATGAGGAAGGCCGATGAGCCCAGGCCGAGCTCGGCGATGAGCTGGGCCACGAGTTCCTCGTCGGGGCCCGAACCCCAGATCTCCAGGTTCCACTCCGGGAAACTCTGGCAGACCTGCGACCAGGCGAACAACATGCGGTCGATCCTCTTGACCTCGTGGATGCGCGCCACCGTCGTCACGGTTCGGGACTTCGGGTCGGGGTTGACCTCGGGCATGTCGAGCGGATTCGCGATCGTCGACACCGAGGGGATACCGGCAAGCTGGAAGTCCCGTGCATCCGCTTCGGTGAGGGCGACGAAGCGGTCGATGTCCTTGTAGGCCTCCAGCATGCGCCGGACATACCCACCGACTCTGGCGGCGTCGAACGAGCTGTGGTGCTGGCCGAACGTCAGCGGACCGTTGCGGTTTCCCGGATCGAAACCAGCGTCAAGGAGCCGTTCCATGCCGAACACCTGAGTGCAGATGACAGCCGTGCGTGCATCGAACTCCGGCAGCACCCTCTTCAGGCGCTCACGACCGCGCCCGCGGAGCTTCTCAAGCCGGCGGTGCGAGGCGATGACGGCCGGGTCGGCCTTGCCGAGCACGCGCGTGCGCGGATCCACGGTCTCCGGAGTCGGTGCGTCGAAGGCGGTGAAACTGGTGAATTCGCTGAGATCGACTTCGGCATCAACCTGGTCGAAGCCGAGGAGCAGCACCTCATAACCCCTGCGGGTGAACTCACGCGCCATCGTGCGCACAAACGTACTCACCCCGCCGAGGCCGCCGATGTTGTTGGCCACGAGGACGATCTTCTCGATCTGGTTCATCGCTTATCCTTCCGTCCGTGCTCGAGCAGAAACGTGACCGCACGTTCGGTTGCATGGCCGTCCTCGTCACCGCACAGATTCTCGACGAAACGGCGGTACTCAGGTGTGTCGACCGTGTCGTCAGTCGCAGCCGATGGCACCACGTCGATGAGCTCATCGAATGTGCGCACCACTGGGCCTGGGGCGTAGTCGAGAATGTCGACATAGGTGCCGCGCTCGTCGTTGACGTAGGAGTCGTAGTCGTAGGGGAAGAGCACGATCGGCCGGCGCAAAGCTGCGTAGTCGAACATGACCGACGAGTAGTCGGTTACGAGGAGATCGGCGGCGAGGTAGAGGTCATTGACGTTGGGATACTTCGACACATCGAGCGCAATGTGCGCCATCGATGCTGGGATGCTCACCTTGTCGAGGTAGTGCGCTCGCACGAGCAGATAGGAGTCCCGGCGCCGCTGGCGCGACCACTCCTCGAGGTCGACGACGTCTCTGGGCCTGATTGCTCTCGGGTTGGTTGCGGTGCTGCGGAACGTCGGCGCGTACAGCACGATCGTTCGATCAAGGGGCAGTCCCAGCTTGCGTTTGTACTTCTCGCGTTCGGCGGCCTCGCGTATGAGGACGTCATTGCGCGGCGTTCCGCCCCGAATGAGAACTCCTGAGTACCGGTATGCCTGTACGAAGGTCTTTTCGAAGTACGGTGACGGTGACACCAGCCCGTCCCACGCTGCGGCGCGCTCGATGAACTTCTCTCGATTCGCCTGGAAGCTGTACTTGATCTCGGGCGAATCAAGTCCCATGGTCTTAAGCGGAATACCGTGCCACGTCTGCAGGTAGGTCTGCCCCGGTCGCTTGCGGAAGAACACCGGAAGCGTCTGGTTGTCGACGATGTACTTCGCCGTGGCAGCCAGACGCAAGTACTCGGGCGACCATCGCCGGACAGGATGGAACCTATCTGGCAGCTTCGGAGGCTTCTGACCGCGGTACACCCAATACACCGTGAGATCCGACTGCCGTCGGGTGAGTTCTTCAGCGATGTAGCGCGGACTGTCCCACGCACTTGAGCCGAGCATCGATTCGCAGAGGACCGCAGTGCTATCGATCGGCAACCTGCGAAGCTGCCGATAGACATACGCAAGGCTGAAACGGTCGGTGGCTCGACCAGCCCATTTGCCCAGGCTCCGCCCACCCGCGGCCGCACCGGAGATGGCAAGGTCGACCGTGCGTCGGCGTCCGGCAGCGGCACCGAGCTTCATCGCCAGATGGTCCCCGCCGGTGCGGTACCACTCGTAGCGGCGATCGAAAGCGGTGCCGACTGCGCCGGGAGACGAGAACTGAGGCACACCTGCCGGATCAAAACCGTTGACGAGCAGCGAGCAGCGGGTGCGGAAGAGATCGTCGCTGCTTTCGAAGTACAGATCCCAGATCTGCGGCCGCAGAGACGGCATGCGCTTCGGCAGAACCCAGCGCGCAGTCCAGGTCGTCATGCCCTCATCGGTGGTGTCGAAGTGCAGGGGGACGGCGTATTCGATGCCCTGGCGCCTCAGGCGGATGATGAGCTGATGGTCAACCGCGCCGGAATACCAGTGTTCGAGTGAGTCCGAGGTGCCGCGGATCTCGACGACGCGGTCGCCCACTGTCACACCTGTGGCGGTGTGGCGGGGACGAACGGCGCGCGGGGGCACCTGCCAGATGAGAGTGTCGGTGATATCGAGCAGCTGAGCTGCGCGGGTGCCGTCCTTCGGCAGTGCGGGCGGGCATCCTGCCGGCTGCCAGTAGCGTTTACCGTCGCGGATGATGGAACGTCCGGCGATGGTTGAGCGCCGGGTGGTGAACTGAATGGCCTGCCTGATGCCTTCGAGGTTTCCGCTCAGCACGCTCCCGTACACGAGGTGCTGCCAGACATCGATGAGCTGCCAGTCAGCGTCTGAGTAGGATTCGAGACGGGGCCGGATAAGCTCGCAGACTCGGGTCAGCCAGGCATCGTCAGCAGACAGCGCCTGGTTGAGGTAGATGCGGGCGTCGTGCTTGAGGAACTTGCGTTTGACCTCATCCCGCATGCGCGGGCAGTCTGCGGCTGCGATTGAGGCGTCGACACGGTCGAGCGCGGCGAGGCGGTGCTCGAGGTTGCGGAGGTCGTCGCGCTGAGCGGTGATCGACTTCCGCTCGTCTTCCGGATAGACATGCCACAAGTACGTTGTAGCGGGAACGATCGCGATTGTTCCGGCTTCTGCGTAGGCGCGGGCGGTGAAGACCAGATCCTCGTAGTGAACCCCTTCGAGCAGCCAGTTCTGTGCCCGGACGGTGAATTCTCGTCGATACAGCTTCCCCGCTGCAATAGTGTCATTGAAGAGTTCGGGGAACTCGTCGATCGAGCTGACAGTGCGCCGTTCGCTGAAGAGCGCGCCGTACCAGTGGTGTGCTTTGCCCGTGCTGACGTGGAAGCGCACGCTCCGTCCGACCACGAGATCAGCGCACGTGCGCTCGGCTTCTTCGAGCAGCACTTTGCAGGCATGTGGCTCGAGGGTGTCGTCTCCGTCGAGGAACATGAAGTACGGTGCTCGGGCTGCTTTGATGCCGAGGTTCCGTGGCACTCCGGGTCCACCGGAGTTCTCTTCAGTGCGCAGTACGCGAACGCGATCATCAGCATCTGAGAGTTCTACAGCGGCGTCGAGCGTGCCGTCGGTGGAATGGTCGTCGACGATGAGGATCTCAACATTGCGCAGTGTCTGTCGACGCGCCGATTCGACGGCGTCAGCCAAATAGTCTTCGACGTTATATGCCGCAATGATGATGGAGACATCCGGATGCGTGACCCTGGACGTTTCGAGCTCTGAAATGCGTACCAGCAGGTCCGCCTCAGGTCTGAGATCAGATCGCAGTCGCCGGGACACGAGTCTGCGGCCTCCCTGCTCACGTCCCGCCAGCCGGTTGCGCAGGGTGTTGAGCTTTGAGCTCGCCGCATGTCTCAGATTCACAGGTGAAGTAGTCCTTCCAGCCGAAGTTAGAAACGCATATCGTGCCGGCGTCCATCCCGTCGAGAGTAGAGTGAGGAGCGGACGCGAGCCGTATGACCCGCTGTCGTCTCGGCGGCGGGAACGCTGGCGAGCTCCCCAACACAGGTTACCGCAGCGCTGACCGCTGTTCACCTCGAGTTCGCGGTAGGTTCGAATCAGGGCAGGTGATGACCTGCCGTTCATTGCGACGGCAAGAGGCGGCGAAACGACTCAGGTGCAGCGGCATGGAATCTTTGGAATCGGCCAAGATCTGCGAACTGCTCGCCGGGCGCGGGATACCTGCCGATCCTGGAAGCATGGAACGGGTGCGAGAGCACCCCTGAACAGGCCGAACCTCTGCCATACTGAACGCATGTCCATCGATCTTGAAATCGCATCCCAGGCGCAGCTCAAAGCGATCGGAGACATCGCCGCCTCCGTCGGACTGCGCACTGACGACATCATCCCCTTCGGCCATGACAAGGCCAAGATCCCCCTCAGCGTGCTTGACGCAGCCGATGCCGACCGCGGCCGGCTCATCCTTGTCACCGCTATGAGCCCCACCCCAGCCGGGGAGGGCAAGACCACAACGAGCATCGGTCTGGCCGATGCGATCAACGAAGTCGCCCGACTCGACGCCTGGCCGGAGGTCGAGGGCAAGCGCCCTGCGGTTCTCGCCCTGCGTGAACCGAGTCTTGGCCCGGTCTTCGGCATGAAGGGCGGCGCGGCTGGCGGCGGTCACGCGCAGGTGCTGCCGATGGAGGACATCAACCTCCACTTCACCGGTGACTTCGCCGCGATCGCCCTGGCCAACAACCTCGCTGCTGCGATGCTCGACAATCACATGCATCACGGCAACGAACTCGAGATCGACCCGCGGCGCATCACCATCCGTCGCGTCGTCGACCTCAACGACCGGGCGCTGCGTGCCGCGGCCATCGGGCTCGGCGGCTACAACGGCGGCGTCCCCCGTGAAGACGCCTTCGACATCGTCGTCGCCAGCGAGGTCATGGCCGTCTTCTGCCTGGCGACGAGCCTCGATGACCTCAAGGAGCGCCTCGGCCGGATCGTGCTCGCGCGCACCCGGACCAAGGAACCCGTTACCGTCGCCGACATCGGTGCGGCCGGTGCGATGGCCGCGCTGCTGCGCAATGCGCTGGCACCGAACCTCGTGCAGACCATCGAGCACACCCCGGCCTTCGTCCACGGCGGCCCGTTCGCCAACATCGCCCACGGCTGCAACTCCGTTCTCGCGACGAACGCTGCCATGACCTACGGCCAGTGGGCAGTGACCGAAGCTGGCTTCGGAGCCGATCTGGGCGCTGAGAAGTTCCTTGACATCAAGGCCCGCGCCGCTGGCATCTGGCCGTCTGCGACCGTCATCGTCGCCACTGTCCGCGCCCTGAAATACCACGGGGGAGTGGCGAAGGACGAGTTGCAGGAGGAGAACGTCGAGGCGCTGCGCGCTGGACTGCCGAACCTGCGGCGGCATCTGGAGAACCTCCAGCAGGTGTTCGGGATCCCTGCGGTTGTCAGCATCAACCGCTTCCCCTCCGACACCGATGCAGAAGTTGCCGCACTCATCGACGATCTCGCCGCTGACGGCGTCACTGCCGTCGAAGCCCGGCATTGGGCAGAGGGTGGCGCCGGTGCCGTCGACCTCGCTCGTGCAGTTCTCGCTGCAGCTGAGGAGGCCGCTGAACCGGCACCCCGGTACACCTACCCGCTCGAAGCGAGCCTGGCAGAGAAGATCGAAGCCGTCGCCACGCGCATCTACCGCGCCGGCGGCGTCGAGTTCAGCCCGGCTGTGCAGCGCAAGCTGGCGCAGTTCACCGACGAAGGCTACGGCGAGCTGCCGGTGTGCATCGCCAAGACGCAGTACTCGTTCAGCACCGACGGGACGCTGCGCGGAGCACCGGAGGGCCACACACTGGAGGTCCGCGACGTACGGCTCTCCGCCGGTGCAGGCTTCGTCGTCGCGATCTGCGGAGACATCATGACGATGCCGGGCCTGCCGAAGAAGCCGGCGGCACTGAGCATCGACGTCGATGCCGACGGCAACATCGTCGGCCTCTTCTAGTCCCACTGGCTGCCGAACAGCAGTGTGCCCCGCAGGAGATCCTGCGGGGCACACTGCTGTTCGGCAGCCCCGATCGACACCCGGCTGCTGGGAGCCGGCCGTCAGCCGGCTGGCGCGAGCACAGCCGGTGTCAGCTGGCGGGGATCACCTCGCCGTTGGGCCAGGTCTGCTCGATGAAGTCCTTGACCTCTTGCGACTGCGTCAGCTCGTGCAGCTTCTTGATCGCCGGGTCGTCCTGCGTGCCCTCGCGCACGACGAGGATGTTGGCGTAGGGGTTCTTCTCCGGGCTCTCCACGAGGATGCCGTCCTTCTTCGAGGACAGTCCGGCGTTGAGCGCATTGTTGCCGTTGATGACCGAGGCATCCGTGTCATCGAGAGTGCGGGCGAGCGATGCGGCCTCAGCTTCGATGAACTCGAACTTGTGCGGGTTCTCGGCGACATCGTGGACCGTCGCGGTGATTGGATCGGCGTCCCCGAGGCTGATGAGGCCGTTGTCGGCCAGCAGCTTGAGGGCCCGGCCCTGGTTGGCCGGATCGTTGTTGATGCCGATCGTTGCGCCGTCGGGCAGCTTGGCGACGTCATCGACGGAGTTCGAGTACAGCGCGAACGGCTCCAGATGCACACCGGGCTCGAAGTGGTGCAGCTTGTATCCCTGCCCCTCGATCTCGGATTCGAGGTAGGGGATGTGCTGGAAGTAGTTCGCATCCAGCTCGCCGTCGGCAAGTGCCCGGTTGGGCAGCGAGTAGTCGGTGAACTCCTTGACCTCGATGTCCAGGCCGGCATCCTTGGCGAGGTTCTCGTCGATGAAGCGGAAGATGTCCCCGTGCGGGGTCACCGAGGTGCCGACGGTCAGGGTGGTGATGTCGCCGTTCTTCTCACCGACGGCCGAATCGTCCTTGGCCAGGCCGCAGCCGGTGGCGGCCAGGGTGATCGCCGCCAGTGAGGCGGTCAGCGCGGTGGTGTGCGTCAGTCTCATGATGCTCCTTGTCGAAAGCAGGGTGGATGGGTGCGGTGTCAGCGGTGGTCGACGAAGCGGGCCAGCCGGTCGCCGACGATCTGGATGATGCCGACGACGATGACGAGCAGGACGATGCAGGCGATCATCACATCGCCCTGGTAGCGGTTGTAGCCATAGGCGATCGCCAGATCGCCCAGTCCGCCGCCGCCGACCGCGCCGGCCATCGCGGTGTAGCCGACGAGTGCGATCGCGGTGACGGTGGCCGCCCCGATGAGTGCCGGCAGCGCTTCGGGGATGAGCACCTGGCGGATGATCTGCCGGCGGGTCGCGCCCATCATCTGGGCGGCCTCGATGGTCCCGGAGGAGATGTCGTGCAGGGCGTTCTCCACCAGCCGGGCGTAGAACGGCACAGCGCTGAGCGTGAGTGCCACGACGGCGGCCTTCCAGCCCAGGGCAGTGCCCACCAGCAGCCGGGTGAACGGGATGATCGCGACCATCAGCACGATGAAGGGGATGGACCGGCCGATGTCGACGATCGTGGAGAGCACCCCGTGCAGCACCCGGTTGGGAGCCAGGGAGTGAGGGGTGGTGACGAACAGCCAGATGCCCAACGGCAGGCCGAGCAGCACGGAGATCGCCGTCGACCAGGCGGTCATCGCCAGGGTCTCGCCGAGGGCAGGCAACAGTTCGGCGGTGATGGCCGGATTCTCAAGCCAGGTGCCGGTCATGCTACCACCTCCGCGTGCACGTCCTGGGCTGCCAGGGCGGAGATGAGCTGGGCGGCGGCCGGCGCATCGGGCACGGTGAACTGCAGGCGCCCGACGACGGTCTGACCGATCGTCTCGACGGTGCCGGCGTCGAGGTGGGCACTCACCCCGCTGCCTGCCACGCAGTCGAGCAGCTCGCTCAGGCCGATGCCTGCGCTCAGCGTCTCGACGACCGTGCCGGTCGCCCGGCCTGTGGGCGGCAGGGGCAGCAGTTCGCGCCCGAGCGGGGAGTCGGTATCGGAGATGACATCGAGGATCGAACCGGTGCGCTGGATGCGGCCCTCAGCGAGCAGGGTCACCGAATCGCAGACCTCGCGCACGACGGACATCTCGTGGGTGATGATGAGCACCGTGATGCCGAGGCGCTCGCGCAGCTCACGGATGAGCTCGAGGATCTGGCGGGTGGTGCGCGAGTCCAGTGCGCTGGTCGGCTCATCGCACAGCAGGATGTTCGGCTCGGTCGCCAGCGCCCGGGCGATGCCGACGCGCTGCTGCTGTCCGCCGGAGAGCTGGGCGGGATGGTTGTGCGCGCGCTCGGACAGGCCGACGAGGGCGAGCAGCTCCTCAGCGCGGGCCCGGCGCTCGGCCTTCGGCACCCCGGCGATCTCCAGGGGATGCTCGACATTGCGCAGTGCGGTGCGCGAATGCAGCAGATTGGCGTGCTGGAAGACCATCCCGATCGTCCGGCGGGCCCGGCGCAGCGCAGCACCCCGGGCGGAGGTGATGTCGACCTCGCCGATGCGCACCGTCCCGGAGGTCGCGGCCTCCAGGCCGGTGAGGCATCGGATGAGGGTGGACTTGCCGGCCCCGGAGCGGCCGACGATGCCGTGGATCTCACCGGCGGGCACCGACAGCGAGATGCCGTCGAGCGCGGTCACACCGGAGAACTCCTTGCGCAGGTCACGCAGTTCGATCACAGGTCTTCCTTCTGCTGCATGGACGAGGATGCCCGCGCTCGCCTTGCGGTGCGCGCGTCGAGGCTGACAGGAGCAGTGCTGGGTGCAGCGGTCTGCTCCTGCGGGGCGAGAATCACTATGCGGTCTCCCGTGTCCGGTGGTCGGTGCGGATGACATGTGCTGACACATTCACCCCGGTGAGCGCAGGATTCGTGAGCAGTCTCACGCTCAGCGGGTGGACGACAGGTGTCCTGTGCTTGAATGGAGGGTGAATGACCGCCTCGGGAACTGATCCCCGCCCCGAGGCCGGATGACGCCCGATGAGAATGAGACTGATGCCCACCGAATCCGCCCTTCCCGCCGATCCTTCCGAGAGCTCTGCGTCTGCTGCCGCCGGTGGCACAGCAGCCTCTGCTGCCGGCAGTACCTCTGCCGGCAGTGCCACAGCCGCCTCCCGGCGTGCTGCAGCTGGCCTGCCGGTGCCTCGCCCGGACTACCGCTCAGCACCCGTGCTGCTGCATCTGCTGGGCCTTGCGGTGCTGGCCGGGGTGCTGACGGTCGGCACATGCATCGTCTTCGCCCCCGGTGGGATGAACCCGGACACCCGCTGGCAGCTGCACCAGGTGCTGGGCAATGAGCCGCTCTCCGACTGGCATCCGGCGATCATGACGATCACGTGGCGGTGGCTGACCGTGCTGACCGGGCACGCCTCGGCGATCATGTACGCCCAGATCGCCCTCATCTTCGCTGCTGGGTTCGGCTTCGCCGTCTACCTCTTCGACGTCACCCGCTCGAAGGCCTGGTCAGTCGTCGGTGTGCTGTTCATCATGGCCCCGCCGCTGTTCACCTTCCTCGGCGTGATCTGGAAGGACACGCAGATGGCCGGCATGTTCTTCCTCGCCGTCGTGTGCGTGCTGCTGTCCTTCCGGTTCCCGCGGCTGCGCTGGCCGCTGCTCATCATCGCGCTGCTGGCCATCGGCTACGGCACCGCCGTGCGCAAGAACGCCTTCTTCGCGGTGCTGCCGCTCATCTACCTGCTCTACCGCGGGGTCTTCGCCGGACGTCTCGGGCGCATCGGCCTGCCCGGTGACGCCGCTGAGGCCCGGCAGCTCGACGCGCACCGTGCCCACACCTCGCGCACGGGCCGGATGCTGCGCTTCGGTGCCGTCACGGCAGCGGTGCTGGCCTTCGTCATCGGCTCCGGCGCGGTGCTCGACGCCCGGTACCGGCCGCTGGAGACCCACCAGGTCTCCCAGGTGATGCTCGATGACGTCATCTTCTCCGTGCCGAAGGACGAGCTGCGCCACGCCGACATCGACCCGCAGCTGCGCGAGAAGCTGCTGGCCGCCCAGACCGTGTGCGCGGAGAAGGAGGCCTACGAGGACGCCTACTGGCGCTGCTACGGACGCGGCAAGGACGGCATCTACACCGCCATCGAGCACGTCGATGAGCTGCGCGAGGCCTGGCTGAAGCTCGTCCCGACCCGCCCGGACCGCTACCTGCTCTACCGGGTCCAGACCTTCACGCACTTCCTGTTCGACAACTACACCGACTGGGACGGGGCGACGGTGGAGAATTCGCTGGGCTTCCACACGAAGTTCGCGCAGGCCAACGACGCCGGGAAGACCTATGTGGAGAAGTTCGGGGTGCGCGATCTGCCCTGGCTGTTCACCGGCTGGTTCTGGCTGGTCAGCCCGCTGGTGCTGCTGGCCGCCCGCGGACCGATCAAGGGTCTGGAGCTGGCCGTCGGCTGGCCGGGGCTGCGTGCGGTGGTGATGAACCTCAGCCTCTCATCGGTCATCTACATCGTCGGCTACTTCCCGATCGTGCCGGCCAATCACTTCCGCTACGTCTACTGGCCGGTCTTCGCCGTGTCGATGAGCGCGATCATGCTCGCCGCTGCCGGAGTGCTGGCCTGGCGGGCACGTCGCAGGCCGGAGGCTGTCGGAGAGCCGGCCGGCGCCTCGGGCACGGAGGCGGGTGAAGATGAACAGCGCACGACAGGCAGCTGAGGACTTGATGGAAGTCCGGCCCGCAGGCCGCGGCAGGCCCGCAGATGCGCGAAACGCGCGGCGGGGAGTCGTATGATGGTGCGCATGCCGCTCACCGCCACCTCTGTGCCTGTGTCCCGTTGGCGAACCCTCATCGTGGAGGTCTTCCGGTTCCTCATGGTCGGCGGACTGGCGTACGTCGTCGACGTCGGCGTGTCCAATCTCCTCGTCTACGGCTTCTTCGGCATTCCCGCGCTCATGCCCGGCAGCCCGCTGAAGGCCAAGATCATCTCGACGATCCTTTCGATCATCGTCGCCTGGCTGGGCAACAAGCTCTGGACCTACGGCGACCGCGACTCCGGCTCGAACCTGCGCGGATTCGTCATGTTCATCGTCGTCAACGCCATCAGCATGGTCATCGCCGTCGCCCCGCTCGGCTTCACGTGGTACATCCTGGGCCTGCGGGATCCGATCAGCTACAACATCTCGACGAACATCATCGGCATCGGCCTGGCGATGATCTTCCGGTTCTACGCCTACCGCACGTGGGTGTTCAAGAACGTCACCGAGACCGAGGTGGTCGTCCCGCTGGCAGAGGACGAGGCGGTCGCAGGCGGAGGTGACGTGCCGATGGCCGCGAACGATGGCGAGGCGCCGGCAGGTGAGGCCGCCGCTGTGGTGGGTGAGGATGGAGCGCCCGCGCGCGAGGACGGCGCGTTCACGGGTGAGGGCGTCGCGTTCACAGGCGAAGGCGACGCGCCCAAGGAGCAGGCGCGCTAGAGCTGAGGCAGGCGCTGGAGCTCGGAGCTGAACTGAGCTGAGCTGAGCTCTGGGAGCTGGCCGGGAGGCGCAGGCTCAGGCCGCACTTCCTACCGAGACGGAGGCCTGCCCGCGGCGCCCCGATCTGGCGATCGAGGTGGACTCCATGCTCGTCCGGTGCAGCGAGCGGCCGGCGGTCAAGGACGAGGACGCACCACGCCTGAGCCAAGGGTGCCCGAGACGGAGGCTCAGCGGCAGCCAGGCTGAGAGGACTCAGACCCCGCAGCGAGAGAGATTCAGGGCTTCGCGGCTGGAGATCAGGCCCCGCAGCAGCAGGAACTCACGGCTCCGCCGCTGAGGGTACCCACCCTCCGCAGCTCACACTCAGCGGCCGGTGCGGGGCGGCTGCTCGGGGTTCATCCCAGCCTGCTGCGGGGCGTGCGGCAGCGGCGACTGCTGCCCGGTGGCCGGCAGTGCCGGTGCGTCGGACTGTCCTGCGAGCGGTTCGGCGATGATCGGATTGGCCGGCTCGAGCGCGAGGTAGTGCAGTCGGGCGGTCTCTCGGCGCCCGCGGCGGATGCCGTCGAGGACGAGGCCGATGCTGCCGAGCAGGAAGGCCAGCAGCATGAGGATCGCTGCGAGGAAAGCGGTCGGGAAGCGCGGCACCAGGCCGGTGCTGAGGAACTCCAGGACGACCGGGATGCCGAGGATGAGTGAGAGCGCACCGGCCAGCAGGGTCAGCGTGCCGTAGTACAGACGCGGGCGCTCATGCTGGACGAGCTGGGCGATGAGGCCGAGGATCCGGAAGCCGTCGCCGAACGTCGAGAGCTTGGACTCGCTGCCGTCGGGCCGGTCGCGGAAGCCCACCGGGTGCTCAGCGCACGGCAGACGCAGCGCCATCATGTGCACGGTCAGCTCGGTCTCGATCTCGAACTGCTTGCTGATCGCCGGGAAGGACTTGACGAACCGGCGGGAGAACACCCGGTAGCCCGAGAGCATATCGGTCACATGGGACTTGAATAGCCAGCTGGTCAGCCGGTTGAACATTCGGTTGCCCGCCTCGTGCCCGGGGCGGTACGAGGAGGTCTCCTGCGTGTCCTGCCGCACGCCGAGGACGTGGTCGTAGGGGCCGGTGAGCAGCAGCTCGATCATCGCCGGCAGGTCTCCGGCCTCATAGGTGTCGTCGCCGTCGATGGTGACGTAGATGTCGGCGTCGATATCGCCGAAGGCGCGCCGGATGACATTGCCCTTGCCCTTGAAGAACTCCTGCTTGACGATCGCGCCGGCGGCCAGTGCCTCCTCGATCGTGCGGTCGGTGGAGTTGTTGTCGTAGACGTAGACCGTCATCCCCGGCACGGCCGCCTGAAGATCACGCACCACCTTCGCGACGGTGATCTCCTCGTTGTGGCACGGCACGATGGCAGCGATGCGCAGGTGGCTGGGTATGGAAGTCATCGAAAGTGGGCTCCGAGCGTCGAGGGTCGGCAGGCCGGGGCCTGCGCAGACTGGGGTCACCGACATCATAGCGCCCGCACCGCATGATTCCCGGCAATGTGCGCCGTACCGCAGCCTAAACCGCAACAGCAGCGCCGTTGAGACTGCGGCAGCAGCTGCCCAGCGGGCCGGCAGGTGAATTCTGCGTGAAGCGATGACGACAACCCGGGCGGTCGGGCGTGACCGGTGGTAACCTCGAGAGGGTGCCTGTGCGCCTTCATCCCCATTCCCGACGGACGGTTCCCTCATCCCATGACTTCGACAGCTGTGCAGCGGTGCCTCCGGCACCTCATCGCTGACCGCGCGACAGCCTCCCACCGCGCGACAGCCTCCCACCGTCCGACTGCCTCCCACCTCATCGCGGGGCTGGCGCAGTGAGCGCACAGGTGCCGGAGCGGCGCACGCGCCGCTGGGTGTGGGTCTGCGTGCTGGCCGCAGCCAGCCTGCTCTTCGCGGCCGCAACGATCGCGGCCTTCCGGCCCGGCGGCTACAACTCCGATGTCTTCTTCCAGCTCAAACAGGCCGAGGGGCTCGTGCCCTTCAACGACTGGCATCCGGTCATCCAGGCCTGGCTGTGGCAGGGACTCATCGCCCTGACCGGCACGCCTGCTGCGATGCTCGCCCTGCAGGTCGGCGTGCTCGCAGCCGCGGCCTTCGGGCTGTCCTGGTACCTCTACGACACCTCCGGCTCCAGGCGCATCTCCCTGCTCGGTCTGGCCGTCGTCGCCTGCCCGTGGGTGCTGACCTTCGCCGGGATGCTGTGGAAGGACAGCCAGATGATGGTCGCGCTGTTCGCCGCGGTCTCCTGCACGCTGCTGGCCTCCCGCTTCCCCCGCGCGAAGTGGCCGCTGCTCGCTGCCGGCCTGCTGCTGCTCGTCTACGGGGTGATGGTGCGCAAGAACGCGGCCTTCGCCGCCATCCCGCTCGCCTGGCTGATGACGATCGTCGCCCTCACCGGCACCCGGCTGGCGTCCTGGGCCGCGCGCCTGCGCCTGCCGCGCACCCGAGAGGGCCTGCGGGCGCTGTGGAGGCCCTGGGCGGGCTTGGCCGCCGGCACCCTCGTGCTCGCCGGGCTGGTGGCCGGCGGTTCGAAGGCTGTGGACGTCGCCACTCAGCCGGAGCACACCTCCCAGTTGACCCAGGTGTTCCTCGATGACGTCGCCTTCACGATGTCGACCGCTGAGATCAAGCAGACCGCCATGCCCGAGCGGCTGCGCACCGACCTCCTGCAGATCCGCACCACCTGCCCGCGCACCGGCGGCGATCACATCTCGGATGCGTACTGGCGCTGCTACCGGCCCGATGCCCATCCCGGCTACCGGAAGCTCGACGACGCCGATGCGATCGCTCAGCTGTGGGCCGACCAGGTCACCAGCCACCCGCTGCGCTATCTGCGCTACCGCACGCTCGTCTACAGCCGGTTCCTGTTCGCCACCGATTACCAGTTCCAGACCTCGATGCGCAAGAACTCCTTCGGCATCAGGATCGCCGACCCGCAGGCGCACGGCATCCTCGCCGCCTACGTCAACGACTTCGGGGTGCAGACGCTACGCTGGCCGTTCCAGACGTGGTTCTGGTTCGCCGCCGGCTTCCTCGCCCTCGGCCTGGCCGGGCGGATGCGCAGCTTCCGGCGCACCGCCTTGTGCCTGTCAGCCTCCAGCGTCATCTACCTGCTCGGCTACTTCCCGATCGTGCCGGCCTTCAACTTCCGCTACACCTACTGGTCGGCTGCCGCGCTGACGATCGTCGCGGCCCTCGGGATCGCCGATGCGCTCATGCGCCGGCGCTCCGCGACCGTGCCCGAGGCGCCGGCTGGGAGGGATGTGCAAGCCGGCCGTCCTGCCGTGCCCGAGGCGCCTGACGGGGAGGATGTGCGAGCCGGCCGACCTGCCATGCCCGAGGCGCCTGACGGGGAGGATGTGCGAGCCGACCGACCTGCCATGCCCGAGGCGCCTGACGGGGAGGGCACATGACCCATCCGTCCTATCGCGGCCGGGCGGGCCTCGCGCTCGCAGTGCTGTGCCTGCTCGCCGCCGCGGTAGCCGTGCTGCTGGGATACAGCTTCGCGCCCGGCGGGATGAACCCGGATGCGGTGCACCAGCTGCGCCAGGTGCTCGGCGACGAACCGGTCGGGGACTGGCATCCGCCGGTGCTCGTCGTCGTGTGGAAGGTCCTCATGCTGCTCAGCGGGGAGATCTCCGCGCTCATGTGGGCCCAGATCGGACTGTGGGCGGCCTGCGCGATCGCCCTGGGCATCTACCTCTACGACCTCACCGCCCGCATCCCGGTGATGTTCCTCGGCCTCGGTGTGCTGCTGCTGCCGCATGTCGTCGCCCTCGTCGGCGATGTCTGGAAGGACACGTCGATGATGCTGTCCTTCCTCACCGCAGCGGTCGCGGTGCTACTGGCCACCCGCTTCCCGCGGCTGCGCCTCGCACTGCTCATACTTGCCTTCGCCGCTCTGGTCTACGGCACGATGGTGCGCAAGAACGCCGTGTTCGCGACCCTGCCGATGCTGCTGTGGATGATCCACGTATGGCGGCCGCGGATCCTGCGCGGGGCCGGTCTCGGCCGGCGGCTGGGTGCGCTCGCCGTCGTGGCTGCAGTGTTCGGCGGGACGATCGCGGTGGCCGATGCCGCGATCAGCGCGCGCTACGACGTGCGCCATGACAGCCAGATCACCCAGGTGATGCTCGACGATCTCGTCTTCACCGTCCCGGCCGCCCAGATCGAGCAGCACGTCGACAATCCGGTCATCCGCGAGCACCTGCTCAACGCCCAGCGCGTGTGCGCGGAGAAGGACGTCATCTGGGACGCCTACTGGGCCTGCTACGGCAAGGGCGAGTTCGGCTCCTACACCTCCATCGAGGACTCCGAGGAGATCCCGGGCTACTGGACGCAGCTCGTGCTCACCCGCCCGGATCGGTACCTGGAGTACCGGCTGACGACCTACAGCGAGTTCCTCTTCCGCAACGACCTTTTCTTCCTCTCGGACTTCCACCGCAACCAGTACGGGCTGGACTACCACAGCCCGCAGCTGCAGCGGATGCTGGGCAACTACGTCCTGCACTTCGGTCAGGCGCAGCTGCCGTGGCTGTTCGCCTGCTGGTTCTGGCTGCTCGTCTCCGTCCTCGGCCTGGCTCTGTGGCGGACCTGGCGGCGCTGGGGGATTGCCTCTCCGGTCACCGCGCTGGCCGGCTCCTCGCTCATCTATCTGCTCGGTTACTTCCCTGTTGTGCCGGCCGCGAACTACCGCTACTACTATTGGCCGGCCGTCGCCGGCACGCTCATCCTGCTACTCATCGGCATCGCCGCCGTCCGGGTTCGAGTGCAGCGCCGCCACGTGCGGGCGGTCGGTCCGGCAGGAGCAGCCGATGCAGAGTCAGCTGCCGACCGCCAGTCAGCTGCCGACCGCCAGTCAGCTGCCGACACCCAGTCGGCTGGCAGCACGCAGCAGCCCAGCAGTGCGAGGCATTCCGGGGCCGCCGCGCGTCGGGAGAGTGCTGCGCAGTCCACGCCTGCTCCGCAGCCCCTCCGCCGGCACCGGGATCGCTGACCCCTACGACCGGACACCTGATTCGGCCGGACACCTGATGCGGCCGCACCGTCATCTCAGCTGCAGAGGCGGACCGACCCTCAGCGGCGGCGCAGGCGGCTGCGCAGACTGCGCGCGCGACGCACGAGGCGCACACCGGGCTCGGGGACGCGGGAACGCAGCTCGGCACGAGCGAGCAGCAGCCGGGCACCGGCTAGGCGACCGCCGGCGGGCGGTAGCGACCGGGCACGGGCACGCAGGGCCAGCCGGTCGACGGCCGCGGGCAGCGCATCGGGTTCGGTGTGGAAGTAGTTGGCCTGCAGCCAGTCCGGCTGCGCGCGGCGCACCGGGATCGGTGTGGTGAGCAGTTCATCGAGCGGACCGAGCAGACCGGAGTCGGTGAAGGCGGCGTTGAGCAGCTCATCACTGACCCCGAAGTCATCGATGATGAGCACGGGCGCACCGGTGTCGATCGCCTCGAGCGCGGCCGTCGAGCTCACCGTGGCCAGCAGCGTGCCGGGGGTGAGGAAGTCGCGCATCGGCCCGGTGCGCAGCGCCAGCTCCGCCGCACCGGGCAGCCCGGCAGCTGCGAGCTCATCGCGCAGCTGGACGAAGGAGAACTCCTCATGGTGCGTCTGGTTCTCACCCGGCCAGCCGCGCAGCTTGATGATGACCTCGGTGCCGGCATGCTGCACAGCCGCCAGCGTGGCGATGAGCGCAGCCCGTTCGGCATGCGCGGCCGGCACCTTCGCCTGGGCGGCGAACACGATGCGGGTGACCGGCGCCTCGGGCATGGCAGGCTCCCGGCCGGAGAGGAACGGCAGCCGGGCCAGTGCTGTCTCCAGGCTGGTTCCGCGGGATTCGGCGAGCTCCTGCCAGCGGCGCTGCTCGACATGCGAGTGGACGATGAACGCATCGATGAGGCAGCGGTAGCGCAGCGCCTTGGACGTCGGCGGCAGCGCGACCCCCGGCAGCCCGGAGAGCAGGGCCGGGCGAGCCGGCAGGCGGTGGGCGATGAGGGAGGCCTGCAGCACCGTCGGGCCGGTGGCCCCGAGGATGAGAGCATCGGCCCGGGCGGCAGCGAGCATCTGGGCCAGCCGGCGGATCGGCACGACGGTGATCGCCACCTCGGGCCCGACGGCCGCATGGATCTGCTCGGGGCTGGGCAGCAGCGGCGTGTCCAGCAGCCACAGGCTGCGCGTGCGGGCCTGCGGCAGCTGCGCGAGGGTGGCGGCCACCCACTTGAGGTAGGACTCCGAATCGGCGATCCCGACGACGTGCAGGCCGTCGGGCTGGGATGCGCCGGCTGGTTTCGACGCACCGGCGGGCCTTACCGCACCGGCCGGCTGATCTGCCGTGTGGTCGTGTTCGGTGGACGGCTGGTCTGGTGTGCGGTCGTGTGCGGCGGGCGGCTGGGAGGAGGGCTGGTCGGCCTGGACGGAGTGTGCAGGCTGGTCGGCCTGCACGGCTGCCGGTTCGGTGCTCGGCGGTGGGACGAGGGCATTGATCTCGGCGCGGAAGTCCGCGGAGGCGTTCGACGTCCACCACCAGGCCGGCACGGTGCGCGGCAGGATGCGCGCGCCGGTGCGCTCATGCAGCAGCGTCAGCGTCGTGATCGCGGTGGTCGGCAGGCTGAGGATCCGCTGCCCGGCACGCAGGCCGAGCAGGCTGATCTCCACCGGCAGCCCGGTCTCGGCGACCTGCACCCCGGCGGCGCGCAGCTCATCGAGGAAGGCGCTCGTCTCCCGCCGGTGCGGGAAGTAGCGCACCGGTCCGGCGGCGGCCTGCTCGCACACCCAGTCGCGGTAGGCATCGGCGCGGATGAGGCCGTCGGCGGCCAGCGCCGAGCCGATGATGACGGTGTCGGTGCTGATCTCCTGCGCTGGCTGCCCGGCCGTCCACGCGAAGCTGTTCTCCTGCAGCTGCACGCCCGCGGCCTGCAGCCGGGCGGCCTCATCGGCGGCGGGGGAGAAGGCGGTGAAGAGGGCGAGCCGGCCGCGCCGGGCCAGGGAGCGCAGCGTCAGCCAGGTGCGCACACCGAGCGCGAGGCGGGCCGGACCCGGACTCGTCTTCGCACGTACGAGGGCGCTCGGTATGTGCCGACTGAGCAGGGAGAAGAACCGCTTGGTGGCCGCACCGTCATCGACGATGAGCAACCGGCGCGGGGCGCGGCGGTGCAGGGCACGCTGGAACGCACCGGAGAACGGATCCCCGCAGACGAAGCAGTCGGCTGACTGCCAGTCCGGCAGGGCTACCGCCCCGGCTGGTGCCAGCGCGGCCAGGGTGAGCCCGGCCGGCAGGTCGAGGGTGGCGAAGCGGCGGTGGAACTCCTGCATGCCGGGCACATCGGCGCGCAGGTGCAGCTCGGTGCGCGCCCCGAGCCGGCCGGCAGCGTGCGCCTCGGCGATGCACACCGCCTGCAGCGGCGACTCCGCCCAGCCGAGGGAGACTCCCGAGGCGGGCGAGGCGCCCGAGGTGAGCGAGGCTCCCGAGGTGAGCGAGGCTCCCGAGGCGGGCGAGCCCGGTGCGTCAGCCGCGCAGGACACGACGCAGCTTCCGGCGCGCTGCCGGAGGGATGACCGCCTTGACCGGCCGTTTGAGCGCCTGCACGACCCGCTGCGGGGCGCTGCCCGGTGGGGTGCCCGGCAGGCCGAGGCGGCGCAGCCGTCCGCGCGTGAAGTACGCGAGCAGCGGAGTGTCGGCGGCGGCGGTGAGGAACTCCTCGGCCAGCTCGCGGTGGTTGTCGTAGAACTGCGGCTGCAGCGTGTAGGCCAGCGTCTCCAGCATCGCCTGCAGATCCTCGGTAGGCGTGTGCGGTTCGGCCTGGGCCGGCGGCAGGATGCCCTGGGCGTAGACGGCGTCGATGATCGCCAGCGGCACCCGGTTGGAGTTCTGATACGGGGTCAGTCGGCTGACGACCGTGTCGGTGCCCACCGCGATCACCGGCAGTCCGTAGACGGCATCGGCGGTGGTGAGTGCGGTGGAGAAGCAGCTGATGACGACCGCGGGGTGCATGAGCTCGAAGAGCGCTTCGGCTGAGACGGCCTCGCGGACCACCGAGAGCTTCGCACCGACCGTTTCGGCGTACTTCTGCAGCGGGCCGAGTGCTGCCGGCGGGGCCTGCGGGTGGGGTTTGAACACGATGTCCGTGCAGCCGACCTCCACCGCGGCATCGATCATCGCCTGATGCAGCGCGACCTCCTCCTCACCGCTGAGGATGTCGATGGCGGTGAGGTACTGGCCGAGCAGCAGGGCCGCTGAGGTGCGGTCGCGCAGCAGGCTGGGATCCGGCAGCCGGTCGAGGGTGTGGGAGGCCAGTTCGGCGAACACCTCCCGCAGGCTCTCTGCCGGCACGGATACGTGCCGGGGCTGGTATTCCTCCAGACGCACCGGGCGCAGTCCGGGCACGAGGTCGACGTAGTAGATCGCTTCGATGCGTTCGGCGACGTGCCGAGGCAGGGCGCGGCGCAGCGGCCCGTAGCTCATCAGCCCATCGGAGTGCATCGAGATCCGCGCGGAGGGGAAGACCTCGGCCAGCGCCCCGCCCGGCGCGTTCGGCAGGGACTCCAGGACCAGTTCCAGCGGTCCGTCGCCGAGCTCAAAGACGGAGCGGAAGAGCCGTTCGAGCATCGGGCCGTTGGCCGAGGCGACCCGCCATTCGCGCGGATGGATCGGCGCGATCCACTCATCGAGGTGCACGACGGCGTCGAAGTGCGGCAGCAGCGCCTCAGCGACCCCGTCGCCGGCGTCGACATCGGCGACGAGCTCCGGGGCCGTCGAGGTGTTCGTCAGCAGCAGCACGCAGCGGTCGGAGCCGAAGGCCCCGGCGGCGCGCATCGCGCTCACGGAGATGAGCTGGAAGAGAGTCGAGCAACAGATGAGGCGGGTCGTCATGCCGTGCGCCCTTTCGAGTTCATGGCGGCCGTGAGCGCACTGAGCACGGCCGGGTGCAGATGCTTGCCGTAGGCGGCCTTGATGTGGCGCAGCTCTTCGGCATCCACGCCGCGCAGCAGCGACTCCAGCCGGGGGCGCAGGGCAGCCAGGCCGACACCGAAGGGCCGGCCGACGCCGAGCGGACGGCCGGCGGCCTGCGTGTTCGACAGGCTGCGGCACAGCTCTGCGGCCGCGATCCGGGTGAGTGCTGCACGGCGTTCGGGACAGGGCAGATCCGGTGCGCGCAGTGCCTTGAGCACCGCCGTGTAGGCGTCCAGCAGGGTCTGCGGTGGGCAGGAGGCCGGCTGTTCGGAGGCATACTCGGCATCCGTCTTCGGCACACACACGACCGGCTGGGCGGTGGAGACGAAGGTATGCTCCGAGGTCGCCAGCGTCCATGCCCAGGCGGTCGTGCCGGCTGCGGCGTCAAGCAGTCCCTCGGAGGCCAGTGCGGTCGAGTACAGGGCGCCGGGCTGGATGAGCGGCTTGGGCAGCTGGGCGGCACCGGGCGGCACCGGCAGATCGCAGTAGCGGATCGGTTCGTCCAGGCGCGCCCATGTGCGGGCGGCGAGCACCCGGATGAGCCCGTCCATGAGCACGATGTCACCGTGGACGACGTCGACACCGGTGTGCTGCCGGGTCTGCACGAGACCGGCGAGAGCGCCGCGGGCGAACCACGAACCGGCATTGATGAAGGTGACCGCCTTACCCTGGGCGAGGGTGAGGGCACGGCTGCGGGCAGCGGCGGTGCCGAGCGGCTCTCCCTGGTCGAGTGCGGTGATCCGTTCGAAGTGCTCGCGGGCCTCATGGAGCAGGCTGTCGACCGGCTGTGCGGAGTCGTTGACCACGAGGATCTCCAGGGATCCGGGCTCCAGGCCCTGGTGGCGCAGGCTCGACAGCGTCGGAGTCAGCTGCTGGGCATCACCTGATGCGCAGACCACGACGGTCACATCGGTCATAAGGGGCTTCTCGCTTCCAGACGGACGGGCGGACAGGTGGACGGGTGGTGCAGATGGGCGGTGCTGGCTGATGGACGGGCTGACGGGCGGAGATGGCCGCAGCTCAGCGCTTGAAGCGCTTCTTCGCGAAGCTCAGCCCGGCCGTGGCCGCATAGCGGGCGGCCTGCGCGTAGGAGCGCTTCCGCAGCGCCAGCTCGGCGAGCAGCTTCGCGCTGCGGATCGAAGCCGGGTCCCAGGCCAGGATCCGCGCAGCGATCTGCTCGGCCTCAGCATAGCGGCCGGCGGCGTAGGCCTGTTCGGCGTCCTTGATCTTCTTCACCGGCCGGGCCACTGGGCGGTCCTGCGCGGGCCGACCGGAGGAGTGCTGGGACCATTCGCGGGCCAGATCGCGCAGCTCGAAATCGGCGAGGTAGTCGAACCACAGATCGATGACATCGCCGTAGTCGGCGTGCCCGGGATCGATCGTCCAGGGCTTGACGCCGACGTAGTGCAGGATCTTGACCTCGGCTGCGTTGAACAGCGGGTTGTGGCTGCGCCAGATCCGCTTGGTCGTGTTGTACTCCAGCGGCAGCCGGCTCCAGTCCTCACCGAGGAAGGAGTTGAGGAAGCCCTGATCCCCGCCGTCGGCCGAGGGCAGCCTGCCGACCTGGGCGAGCATCCGGTCGAACAGCTCGACCGACGGGTCGTAGGCGAAGACCCCGGAGTTGAAGCCGTCGTTCTCCAGCTGGATGCCCGCATCCGGGACCGCACAGAAGCCGGCGCGCTCGAAGAGCTCATCGGCGCTGTTGAGCATGAGCGCATCGGAGTCGACGTAGACGGCGCGGTCGAGGAAGGCCAGTCGGAAGGCGTTGAGCTTCGTGTAGGTCGCGGCGAACCGGGCCTGCGCGCCCTCGGTGCGCGGGGCCATGATCTCCGGGACGTCGATGCAGTTCAGGCCCGAGGCCTCTAGGGCCATCCGGTCGGCTCCCGGCGCGCACATGACGATGAGCGGGATGTCGGTGACCTGGGCCATCGACCGGGCCAGCGCCCGCGCCCCGTGGTGGTAGTTGCCCGAGACGAGGGTGACATAGGCGCAGCGCCTGCCGTCGATGAGCGCCCAGGGCTCCGGATTGCCCGGGGAGACCTCGTGCAGCTCACCGGCGCCGAGGGTCAGGTGCGTCTTGAGCAGGTTCCGGCGCGGCAGGCCCGTGCCCGAGGGGGAACTCGCCTGCGTCTCGGAGCTCGCATCCGCCTCGGGCGCGGTGGGGGCGATGAACGAGGAGAACACCGGCACCGGGGTGCCAGCGGTGATGCGCGCGGCAGGGAACTCGGCGACGACGGCACGCAGGAAGGCGAGGTCGGCGTCGATGCGCGCGGCAGGCTTCGAGGAGTCGGCCTGCGCAGCCGACAGCCGGGCGGCGACCTGCGCGGCGATCGAGGTGCCGATCCGGCGCGCGGTGCTGTGCTCGTCGATCTGGTCGAAGCCGAAGAGCCGGATGTCGGTGAACCCGACGGCGGCGGCGAAGGCGACGGCCAGCAGCTCGGAGGCGGGGCGAGAGGCGTCATCCGTCAGCAGGCGCGCGAGCCGCGGATGGGCGAAGATCGGGGCGTAGGCGTCGCAGGGCTGCATCCCCAGGCGGCTGAGGGAGTTGACCGTGTGCTCGCCGTCGGCCGGCAGCACCTGGTGGGCGGAGACGAACCGCTCGCAGGTGTACCGGCCGGCGCGCAGCTCAGCGGCCAGGGCGTCGAGCGTGCGCCGATCCCCATCCCACACGTAGGCATCGACCCGCGAACCGTAGTGGTACTGCGATTCGAGGAAGAAGGTGCCGGTGCGGAGCACCACGGCGTCATCGGGCAGCACCTCCGGCGCCGGGAAGGGAGCCGAGGGTCCGGAGGCGACGACGACGGCCGGACGGTCGAGCCGATCGGCGAAGGCGGCGCGTTCAGCACTGCCGAGTTCGCTGCTGGACGGGACGGGATAGGGATGAGTCACAGAACGCCTTTCAGGGGATCACTTGCGCAGCGAGGCGATCTTCGATTCCTCACCGGGCATGATGCGCTTCTCACCGTCGCCCATCGCCGTCTCCAGGATGCGGATGTCGCGGACGAGGGTGGTGAAGCCGTGCGGTTCGAGCGAGGCGGCCTGATCCGAGCCCCACATCGCACGATCGAGCGTGATGTGGCGTTCGACGGTCACCGCTCCCAGCGCGACGGCGGCCAGGGAGATCTGCAGGCCGGTCTCGTGACCAGAGTAGCCGACCGGCACGCCGTAGCGTTCGGCCATCGCCGGGATCGCCAGCAGGTTGGTCTCCTCCGGCGGCAGCGGGTAGGTGGAGGTGGCGTGCATGAGGACGAGCTTGTCGCGGTCGAAGCACTCAACGGCCGCATCGAGGATCTTCCAGTCGGACATGCCCGAGGAGCACAGCACCGGCTTGCCGGTGGCGGCGATGGCCTTGAGCAGCTCGAAGTCGGTCAGCGAGGCCGAGGCGACCTTGTAGGTGACGGAGTCGAACTCGTTCTCCAGGAAGTCGACCGAGTCGGTGTCCCACGGCGAAGCGAACCACTGCAGGCCCTTCTCCTTGGCGTAGCGGTCGATCTCGGTGTACTCGTCCTTCTCGAACTCGACCTTGTACTTGTAGTCGAGGTAGGTCATCGTGCCCCACGGGGTCTCGCGCATCTTGGACTTCTGCGCTTCGGGGACAGCGACATCGGGATTGCGCTTCTGGAACTTCACGGCCTGCGCACCGGCTTCGGCGGCGACGTCCATGAGCTGCTTGGCGATCTCGACATCACCGTTGTGGTTGATGCCGATCTCACCGATGACGTACACCGGCTGGCCGGGACCGACCTTGTGTTCGCCGATGGCCACCGGTGCGGCGGTCTGACGGAAAGGAGAGGTCTGTGCGGCGGTTTCCGCGTTCTGAGTCATGCTGGGAGCTCCAATCGTTTCGGTGCGGGGTGTTGCACGGGGTGGCGTGAGTGGATGTCACGCAGCTGATCTGTTCTAGTCGGGATCGATGAGGTCGCACACCTCGCGCACGGCGCCCTGCCCACCGCGGCGGGTGAGGATCGAACGGGCGGCGGCGCGAACCTGGGGGTGGGCGTCGGCGACGGCGATCGGCCAGCCGACGACGGTGAAGGCTTCGAGATCGTTGATGTCGTTGCCGACATAGGCGACGCGAGCCGGGTCGAGGTCGTGGTCCTGGATCCATTCTCTGAGGACCTCGGCCTTGTTGTCGATGCCCTGGGCGATGTCGACGCGCAGCTTCTCCGCCCGGCGGGTGACGACGGGGTTGCGCTCCTTCGACAGGATGAGGAACGGGAAGCCGGCCTTGACGAGCCGGCTGATGCCGAGGCCGTCTCCGCGGTGGACGCGGACGGTCTCCTCGCCGTTCTGGTCGAGGTAGCAGGCATCATCGGTGTGCACACCGTCGAAGTCGGTCACGAGCGCATCGACGTCGAGGACGTTGATGGCCTCGTGCTGCGAGGCGACGGCGCGGGCCAGCGACAGATCCGACATCGAGTCGATCTCGCGGGCGTGCTCGGCAGGCACCTCTTCGATCTCGATGCGGCCGAAGAAGCGGTGCTTGTACTTCTGCAGACCGGAGGTGCGCATGATGTAGAAGGCGCCGGTCTCGTTGAAGTGCGCGGCCCGGTCCTGGCGGCGCGGGCGGAAAGCGGCATCGTGGCCGACGGCGACTGCGTTGTCGTGCTCATCGAGGGTCCACAGGAAGCTGAAGTCCTCAACGGCGGAGAAGACGACATCGGCCTGGTCGCGAGCCACACGCTCGATCGCGTGTTCGAGGTTCTCCGGGTGGATGAAGGGAGAGGTGCACTGGATGAAAGCGGTGATGTCGTAGCTCTCATCGAGCTGATCGAGCGTGTAGAGCAGCGCCGACTCACTGGTGGCCTGGTCGCCGGAGATATCGGCGGGACGGAACACGACCTCAGCGCCGGCGCGGCGGGCCTCTGCAGCGATGCCGTCATGGTCGGTGGACACGAT
This sequence comes from Brevibacterium otitidis, assembly GCF_042429315.1. Lineage (NCBI taxonomy): Bacteria > Bacillati > Actinomycetota > Actinomycetes > Micrococcales > Brevibacteriaceae > Brevibacterium > Brevibacterium otitidis. The sequence continues at coordinate 32,509 of NZ_JBHMAU010000074.1, forward strand.
GACGGTGTCGATGCTGCTCGTGGCCTTGGCGCTCTCGACCGCGCGGGCCACCAGCGTCTTGCCGGCGACCTTCTGCAGGTTCTTGAGCGGAATGCCCTTCGAGCCGCCGCGGGCAGGGATGATGGCGGCCGTGCGCTTGGTCTGGTTCTTCATGGTCACAGGCAACCACCATGACCAGCTGGGGTGAATGAAAGGGGATGCCGACATGACGCGCAGGTAAACGAGCTGTCAACTCAGGCGGCCCTGCGGCTCAGCGGCGCGCACCGCCTCGGGCCCGGCAGATCAGATCCAGGTGGGGTTCCACATCCGCAGACGCCAGGAGTCATACGGGATGACCTCACCGGTGTAGACCGGCCAGAAGAAGGCGAACGCCAGGATCGCCGTCGCGCCCACCGCTGCCACAGCCAGCCGCCGCAGCAGCAGCGCCTGCCCGCCCTCGGCCTCGGCGTCACCCCACAGCAGGCCAAGGCAGTAGGCGATGGCCAGGCACACGAACGGCACCATGACGATGGTGTAGAAGGTGAAGATCGTGCGGTCCTGATACGTGAACCACGGCAGCCAGGTGGCGGCGAAGCCGGCGAGGATGAACCCGGCACGCGAGTCCCGGCGCACGATCCAGGCGAGGATGAGGATGATGATGGCGACCGGGGCCAGCCCCCAGATGACCGGATTGCCCACCGAGGTGATCGCCGAGGAGCACTTCTCGACCAGGCAGCCGTTCTCGCCGTTGGCGTAGGACTCGTAGTAGAAGGAGGTCGGGCGCCACTGCACGATCCAGCCCCAGGGGTTGGACATGTACGTGTGCTCGCTTGAGAGGCCGACGTGGAAGCTGTAGGCCGAACGGTGGTATTCGGCCAGGCTCGGGATCCAGCCGGGCAGGGAGTCCCACCAGCCGGAGTGCTCCGCTGCCCACTGCCGGTCCCAGCCGCCGTCGGTGAAGATCCAGCCCGACCAGGTCGCGACGTAGGTGACGAAGGCGACCGGCACCATGAGGAGGAACGCCGGCACCGAATCGCGGATGAGCATGCCGGCGACCGGGCGGCGCACGCCGGCGCGGTACCGGGAGGTGATGTCCCAGACGACGACGGCGATGCCGAAGACGGCCAGCGCGTAGAGGCCGGACCACTTGACGCCCATCGCGCAGCCGAGGGAGAGCCCGGCTGCCAGCCGCCAGCCGCGGAAGCCCAGTGCTGGGCCGAAGGTCCAGGGATCGGCATCGGCGGCCAGCCGCGGCGCGCGTGCGGGCGGATGCGCCAAGCGCTCGTGCAGGCGGCGGTTGGTCTGCTCCCGGTCGAGGACGAGGAAGCCGAAGGCCAGCAGCACGAAGAACATGAGGAACAGGTCGAGCAGGCCGGTGCGCGAATGCACGAAGTGCTCGCCGTCGACGCTCATGAGGAGTCCGGCCAGACCGCCGATCCACACCGAGCGGAACAGGCGGATGGCGAAGCAGGCGAGCACGACGACCGAGAGCGCTCCCACCAGCGCTGCGGAGAACCGCCAGCCGAAGGAGGAGTCGGCACCGAAGATCTCCATGCCGAGGCTGAGGATCCACTTGCCCAGCGGCGGATGCACGACATAGGACGGCTCGTCGAGGACGATGCTCGTATCACCGGCTTCGAACCGCGGATTCGGCTCATCCGGCCAGGCCTTCTCATAGCCGGCCTGGCTGAGGGTGTAGGCGTCCTTGACGTAATAGGTCTCGTCGAAGATGAGCCGGCCGGGGAAGCCGAGGCGGTAGAAGCGCATGAGGGCTGCGATAACGCCCAGCAGCAGCGGCACACCCCACGTCCAGACCCGCGGGTCGAGAGCGGCCAGGCGCTCGCGCAGCGGTGCGGGCCGGTGCGCTCGATCCGCGGCGGGCGCGGCAGCAGCGCTGCCGGCGGCAGCGGTCGGGGCAGGACTCGGTTGGCTCACAGCCACAAGTGTAGGCGAGGCCGCCGCCTCGGCGATGGCGCTACTGTGGAACCTGCATGTCGGCACGCACGAGCAGTGGTCAGAAGGGAGCGCCGCACGCATGGTCCTCGACCTCCTCGAACTCTTCAGCGATCTTCCCGCCTTCGGGAGCTCGCCCCGCTACCCCGGTGATCGCCGCAATCTACTGGCCAAGTGGACGCTGGGGCTCGCATTCGGCGGCATCATCACGCTCGGGCTGACGTCTCTGGCCTCGCTGGTGACCGGGATCATCGCCCTCGTGCAGATCTTCGCCTTTCGGCAGCGCGGCGTCGGCACCGCGATCACCGGCATGATCATCGGACTCATCGTCACCGCGGTCTGGGCGTTCATCATCGCCGTCGTCAGCGGCATCATGCGGTCCTGAACCAGTCTGCAGAGATGTGAGCGAGGCAACACAGGGATGTGAGCGAGACAACACAGTATGTGGCGATTCGGTGACAACCGCCGCTCGGCGCTGTTCCCGTGCGCGCGTGCAGAGTACCGTAGCCTGTGACAGCAGCCCCGCGTCCCCGGCGCAGCTGCACTCCACCAGCTCACCCGAGGCAGAACCGAACACAGAAGGCCGAGCGAGAACGCGATGTCGAATCCTTATCAGTCCAGCAGCGACCCCTACTCCTACCAGCCGGGCGGATATCAGACCAGCGGTGCCGACAGCAGCGGCGGCGACGGCAGCGCCCCGTATGCCGGCAGCGCTCCGTATGCCGGCAGCGCCCCGTACGCCAACGGAGCCTACGCAGCGCCGCAGCCCTATGTGCAGACCCCGCCGCAGAACACCCTGGCGCTGCTCTCGCTCATCATGTCGCTCGTCGGCTTGGCCACGGGCGGACTGGCGGCGATCGCCGGCATCGTCCTCGGCCACATCGCCAAGAACCAGATCAAGCGCACCGGCGAATCCGGTGACAGCCTGGCGACCTGGGGCCTCATCGTCGGCTACGTCATCGTCGGCCTCACCGTGCTCGGCGTGCTGCTCTACATCTTCATCATCATCATCCTCGCCGTGGGCTCAGGAATCGCCAGCAGCTGAGCCGCAGCCGGCGCCCCGCACCCTCGCGCCGGTTCGGTGACGGCTTCCGACCAGCTGCCCGCCTGCGGCAGACTCCGACGACAGAAGGCCAGGCCAGATCGCAATGTCGAATCCCTACCAGTCGGGCCCGCACCCATCCGGCGGTGCCTACACGGGACCGCAGTCCTACGGGCAGCAGCAGTCCTATGGCCCGCCGGTCTGCGCGCCGCCCCCGCCGCAGAACACGATGGCGCTGGTCTCGCTCATCTTCTCGCTCGTCGGCCTGGCCACAGGCGGGCTGTTGGCCATCGTCGGTATCGTCCTCGGCCACATCGCCAAGCGCCAGATCAAGCGCACCGGCGAATCCGGTGACGCACTGGCGACCGCAGGGCTCGTCGTCGGCTATGCCATCGCCATTCCCATCGTGCTGGCTCTGCTGTTCCTCATCGCCTTCTTGATCTTCGGCATCGGCCTTGGAATCTACAGCAGCACCTGAGCCATGACAGAACCCACCCGCCGCACCCGAGGCGCCGGGCAGGCTGATGCTCGTCGGCACCCCGATCGGCAACCTCGACGACGCCTCAGCGCACATGCGGGCGGCGATCGAGTCCGCCGATGTCATCGCCGCTGAGGACACCCGCCGGTTCCTCGGCCTGGCCGAACGCCTCGGACTCCGCCACACCCGGGAGATCACCAGCCTGTTCGATCACAATGAGCAGGCCAAAGCCGAATCCCTCATCGATGAGGTCGCCGCCGGCCGCCACGTCGTGCTGCTCACCGACGCCGGGATGCCGGCCGTCTCCGACCCCGGATACCGGGTGGTGGCCGCCGCGTACGCCCGCGGCGTCGAGGTGACCACCGCCTCGGGCCCGTCGGCCGTCATCACCGCACTGGCGCTCTCCGGGCTGCCGAGCGACCGGTTCGCCTTCGAAGGATTCCTGCCGCGCAGGCCGGGGGAGCGGCAGCGCAGACTGCGCGAGCTCGCCGCCGATGAGCGCACGCTCGTGTGCTTCGAGAGCCCCCACCGGCTCGTCGACGCGCTCGCCGACCTGGAGGCCGCATGCGGACCCGACCGGCAGATCGCGGTGTGCCGGGAGCTGACGAAGACCTACGAAGAGGTCATCCGCGGCACCATCGCCCAGGTGCGCGCGCGAGTCGGTGACGGGGTGCGCGGGGAGATCACACTCGTGATCTCCGGAGCCTCGCCCGAGGCCGCCGACGCCGGTGACTACATCGAGGAGATGCGCAGGCTCGTCGACGCCGGCATGCGGGTCAAGGACGCTGCCGGTGAAGTCGCCACCCGGCACGGGGTGTCCAAGCGGCAGGCGTATGAAACGTACCTGCAGGCGGAGCGTTAGACTGAGCGTCTATGACGTTCTACCTCACCACAGCGATCGCCTACCCCAACGGCACCCCGCACATTGGCCACGCCTACGAATACGTCGCCGCCGACGTCATCGCCCGGTTCAAACGCCTCGACGGCGAGCAGGTGTTCTTCCTCACCGGCACCGATGAGCACGGGCTGAAGATGCAACAGACCGCCCAGCGTGAGGGCATCACCAGCCGCGAGCTCGCCGACCGCAACGCCGCCAAATTCCGGCACCTGCAGGATGTGCTCGGCTCAACGTACGACCGGTTCATCCGCACCACCGACACCGACCACTACGCGGCCAGCCAGGAGCTGTGGCGGCGCATGGAGGCCGCCGGCGACATCTACCTCGACTCCTACTCCGGCTGGTACTCCGTGCGCGATGAAGCGTACTTCGCCGAAGACGAGACCGAGGTGCGCGACGGCGTGCGCGTGGCGGTGTCCTCCGGTGCCGAGGTGACGTGGACGGAGGAGGAGTCCTACTTCTTCCGGCTCTCCCGCTACGCCGAACCGCTGCTGAAGCTCTACGAGGAGCGGCCCGAGTTCTTCGGGCCCGAAGGCCGCCGCAATGAGATCGCCTCCTTCGTCCGCTCCGGGCTCAACGACCTGTCGATCTCCCGGACCACCTTCGACTGGGGTGTGCCGGTGCCCGGCGATGAGAAGCACGTGATGTACGTGTGGGTCGACGCGCTGACGAACTACCTCACCGGTGCCGGCTTCCCCGGCGAGGCCAGCTCCGGTGACCGGTTCGGGCAGGTGTGGCCGCCGGATGCGCAGATCATCGGCAAGGACATCGCCCGCTTCCACGCCGTGTACTGGCCGGCCTTCCTCATGAGCGCTGGCATCACCCTGCCCGAGCGCATCCACGCCCACGGCTTCCTGTTCAACGCCGGTGAGAAGATGTCGAAATCCGTCGGCAACGTCGTCGACCCCTACGACCTCATCGACGCCTTCGGACTCGATGCCCTGCGCTTCTTCCTGCTGCGGGAGATCTCCTACGGCCAGGACGGCTCCTACTCACAGGAGTCGATCATCACCCGCAAGAACACCGATCTGGCCAACGAGTACGGCAACCTCGCCCAGCGCTCCCTGTCGATGGTCGCCAAGAACTGCGGCGGCCAGGTGCCCACCCCAGGCTCACTCACCGCCGAGGACGAGGAGCTGCTGGCACTGGCCCGCGGCGTGCTGCCCGAGGCGCGCCGGCATGTCGATGTGCAGAACCTGCACCTCTACGTCGGTGCCTGCTGGAAGGTGCTCTCCGAGGCGAACAGGTACTTCTCGGCCCAGGAGCCCTGGAAGCTGAAGAAGACCGACGCCGCCCGGATGGAGACCGTGCTGTGGGTGACCCTGGAGGTCGTGCGCATCATCACGCTGCTCATCCAGCCGGTGATGCCCGCATCGACCGGGAAGATCCTCGACCAGCTCGGTGTGCCGGCAGGGGAGGCGGCGGCAGCAGCCGGTGCCCGCAACGTCCATGCCGCCAATGAGGGCGCCCCGGCGATCGCCCCGGTGCACGTCGGTGGAGCCGTGGAGGGCGCAGGCGACCCGGAGGAAGGCCGGCCCGAACCGGCCCGCCTGTTCACCGCAATCGACACCCCGCTGGCCGCCGGCACACCGCTGCCCAAGCCGGCCCCGGTATTCCCCAAGTTCCAGGTGGAGGAGTAGGGCTCAATGGCATCACGGGCTGCAGGCACGTATCCCGAGGTTCCCCCACCGCTGAGCGCCCCCGGCGTCGACACCCACTGCCACCTCGACATCGGCGTGGGCGCACGCGGGCCGATCAAGGACGGTGAACCCGCCCCGGAGGTCGAACCCGAAGCAGACGAGACCTTCCCTCCGCTGTCGTTCTTCCACGACACCGCGATGGCTGCCAACATCACGCGCATCGTGCAGATCGGCTGCGAGATGGCTGCCGCGCGCTGGACCGCCGAAGTGGTGGCCGCCGAGGCCGCTGCCGGGCGCGACTGGCTGCTCGGTGGTGTGGCGATCCACCCGAATGAGGCTCCCCGGCTGGCGGCGGCCGGTCTGCTGGAAGAGTCGCTGACCGAGATCGAGCAGCTCGCCCAGGGTGAGCGGATGCGCGTGGTCGGTGAGACCGGCCTCGACTACTACCGCACCGCCGACGACGGCGTGGCCGACCAGCAGGAGTCCTTCCGCGCCCATATCGAGATGGCCAAAAGGCTCGACAAGGTCCTGGAGATCCACGACCGTGAAGCCCATGACGATGTGCTGCGCATCCTTGCAGAGGAAGGGGCGCCGGAGAAGACGGTGTTCCACTGCTTCTCCGGGGACGCCGAGATGGCCCGCATCTGTGCGGAGCGCGGCTACTACATGTCCTTCGCCGGCAATGTCACCTTCAAGCGTTCCGATGATCTGCGCCATGCCGCCGCGGTGGTGCCCGATGAGCTGCTGCTGACGGAGACCGATGCGCCGTTCCTCACCCCGCACCCGCACCGCGGCAAGCCCGGCGGGCCGTACCTGACGGTGCTGACCGTGCGGATGCTGGCCGAGGTGCGCGGGGTCAATGAGGCCCGCATCGCCGAGATGACGACCGCCAATGCCGAGCGGATCTTCGGCTCCTGGGCCCTGAGCTGAACGGGCATTGAGCTGAGCTGGCATGGAACTGCGCCAGCCCTGAGCTGAGCTGGCATGGAACTGCGCCAGCCCTGAGCTGAGCCGGAGCCCAGTGCCGCGGCTCAGTGGGCGTAGGGCTGGTACCGGACGGTGTTCTCGATCCGCGAACTGGTGATCATGCCGCGGTAGTTGATGACCTGCGAAGCGAAGAGCAGCGCCAGCGCCGTGCACACCCAGCCGGTTGCGATCGCGCCCGTCACCCGCGCCTGCCGGCGGGTCTCGGCGAGGACGTCTGCGGAGGCATCGCTGATCGTCATCGAACCGGCGCCGAGGATGACGATGAGACCGCCGATGACTGCTGCCAGTATGAGCAGCCCGATGCCGATGAGATAGAGCACGATGAGCACACCCGGCAGCACGCTGGCCGGTGTGGCTCGGTACGCCTGCCCGCTGCGCAGCGACTGCATCGCCGCCCGGGCCCGGAAGCCGACGGCGCCGAGGACGATGAGCAGGGCATGCCAGCCGGCCCAGACAGTGAGGACGGCGAGCCCGGACAGGCCGATCTCCCGCGCGCTGGCGGCCTCCTGGGCGACCGGAGACTGTGCCGGCAGCCAGCTGAGCGTCCAGTACAGCCAGCCGCTGGCCAGGATGAGGAAGCTGGCGGTGGACAGGACGAGGGTGCTGATGAGCTGCCGGTTGAGCAGGCTGCGCAGCTGGACCAGCCGCGGGTGGTGTACGGTGGGGGCACCCGGTTGCCGAGGGGAGCCAAGGCCGGTGTGCATGACATGAGTCGGATCGGACATATTCTGATTATCACGTCAGCCGCCGGCGACCGGCGCACCGGGGCGCACTGGAAGCACAGCGGACGCCTCCGCACACAGCCTGCAGGCGCGGTTCTCAGACAGGTGTCGCCTGTGTTCTGTGCGCCTGACCTGGGCTGACAGCAGGCCGCGCAACGCCCAATGTCACAGCTTTGCAATGTTGGTAACGAATCGGTTACGCTAGGTCTCGTTGTTCGCACGCCGGGTGCTGTTCCACCGGCATCGGCGGGTCGGCGCGCAGTCGGCCGGACAGCCGCATATACGGGGCTCGCCACCGTGAGCCTCCATCTGCAGAATCTTCTCATTGGGGTATTTACGTGATTCCATCCATCCGCAATCGCAAGGTGCAGATCGTCGCCCAGTCGGTCGTCATCTCCGCACTCGTCGGCGGCACCGGAGCCTTCGTTGCTCTCAACAAGCCCGTCAACGTCACCGTCGACGGTGAAAGCGAACAGGTCCGCAGCTTCGGCTCGACCGTCGATGATGTGCTCGCCGCGCAGGACATCACCCTCGGAGAGCGTGACCAGGTGCAGCCCAGCCGCGGCAGCCAGGTCGAACGCGATATGAATATCGTCGTCAACAAGGCCAAGGACCTTGAGCTCACCGTTGACGGCAAGCCGATGGAGGAATGGACCAACGCCTCGACTGTCGGCCAGGCTCTCGCCGATCTCGGTATCGAGCACGAAGGCGCTGAGATCTCCGCCGACCTCGACGCCAAGATCTCCGATGGCGAGGCGATCGACGTCACCACCGCCAAGACCGTCTCCGTCCGCGCCGACGGCAAGACCGATCCGGTCGAAGCCGCCTCCAAGACGGTGCAGGACGTCGTCGATGAAGCCGGCATCGAGGTCGGTGAGGACGACATCGTCTCCGCGCCGCTGAGCTCCAGCGTCTTCGACGGACAGGTCGTGAGCGTCATGCGCGTGGTGAACGAGGAGAAGACCGAGACCGAGAAGATCGAGAAGAAGGTCACGGTCAAGAAGGACTCCTCGCTGCCGCGCGGTGAGAAGAAGGTCGAGAAGAAGGGCAAGGACGGCAAGCGCGAGGTCGTCTACAAGATCCGCACTGTCGACGGCAAGGAAGTCAGCCGCGAGAAGCTCTCCTCCAAGGATGTCGAGGAGCCCGTCGAGGAGGTCGTCCTCGAAGGCACCAAGGCACCTGAGCAGAACAACAACGGTGGATCCGATGACGGCGGCTCGGATGGCGGTTCGGACAACTCCGAGGACAACTACTCCGGCAGCATGACGACCGAGCAGATCAAGGAGATGCTCGGCGGACCGGGCTCGCGCTGGTACAAGATCGCCAAGTGCGAATCGAACTTCAACCCGAAGGCTGTCAACCAGTCCAACCGCGCGCACTTCGGACTCTTCCAGTTCAAGCTCGCCACCTGGCGCTCCGTCGGCGGCTCCGGCAACCCTGTCGACGCCAGCCCGCAAGAGCAGTTCAAGCGCGCCAAGATCCTGCAGCAGAAGGCAGGATGGGGTCAGTGGTCCTGCGCCTGATCTGAACCCAGCCACCACCTCGGACCCGGTCATCGCACCGGGTCCGAGGTGTCTCTTTCCGGTTGCCGCTGCCGGCCGCAGCGGCCTCCAGGCCGGACTCTGGCACTCAAGTTGACCGAGTGCCAATCGGCGCTCTAGAGTCGAATTAGCACCCCAAGCCAATGAGTGCTAACAGTCACTGAGGCGGATCGGTCCGCTCGGCACCCGCGACGACGAGCAGGCCACAGCACCACCCTTGTGCCCGCACCGGTGCGCTGTTGAGGACTACAGACAAAGGAGAGTGTCCGCACATGTCGGTCTCCATCAAGCCGCTCGAAGATCGGATCGTCATCCGCCAGGTCGAAGCCGAGCAGACCACTGCTTCCGGTCTCGTCATCCCTGACACCGCCAAGGAGAAGCCGCAGGAAGGCGAAGTCGTCGCTGTGGGTCCGGGCCGCGTTGCTGACAACGGCAACCGCGTGCCGCTCGACGTCAATGTCGGCGACAAGGTCATCTACTCCAAGTACGGCGGCACCGAGGTCAAGTACGCAGGCGAAGAGTACCTCGTGCTCTCGGCCCGCGACGTGCTCGCAGTCATCGGCTGAGCAGCTGCCCCTGAGTAGACTGCCCGTACTTCGCAGAAGGAAGTGACCTATGGCTAAAACCCTTCAGTTCAATGACGACGCGCGAAAGGCCCTTGAGCGCGGCGTCAACGTGCTGGCCGACACCGTCAAGGTGACGCTCGGCCCGCGCGGCCGCAATGTCGTGCTCGACAAGCAGTGGGGCGCTCCCACCATCACCAACGATGGTGTGACGATCGCCCGCGAGGTCGAACTCGACGACCCGTACGAGAACCTCGGCGCCCAGCTGGCCAAGGAAGTCGCCACCAAGACCAATGATGTCGCCGGCGACGGCACCACCACCGCGACTGTGCTCGCCCAGGCCTTCGTTCACGAGGGTCTGCGCAACGTCGCAGCCGGTGCTGCCCCCAGCCAGCTCAAGCTCGGCATCGAGCAGGCCGTCGAGCTCGTCGAAGAGAAGCTGCGCGAGGCAGCGCGCGACGTCTCCGGCTCCGAGGAGATCGCGCACGTCGCCGCCCTGTCGGCGCAGTCGCGTGAGATCGGCGAGATGATCGCCGAGGCCTTCGACAAGGTCGGCAAGGACGGCGTCATCACCATCGATGAGAGCCAGGCTGCTTCGGTCGAGCTCGAGTTCACCGAGGGCATGCAGTTCGACAAGGGCTACCTGTCGCCGTACTTCGTCACCGACGCCGACCGCCAGGAAGCCGTCCTCGACGATCCGTACATTCTCATCAACCAGGGCAAGATCTCCAACATCCAGGAGCTGCTCCCGGTGCTGGAGAAGGTGCAGCAGGCCTCTAAGCCGCTGCTCATCGTCGCCGAGGATGTCGAAGGCGAGGCCCTGTCGACGCTGGTGGTCAACAAGCTGCGCGGCATCCTCAATGTCGCAGCCGTCAAGGCACCGGGCTTCGGCGACCGCCGCAAGGCGATCCTCGAAGACCTCGCCGTGCTCACCGGCGGCACCGTCATCACCGCCGATATGGGCATGAAGCTCGACCAGGTGACGCTCGACGATCTGGGCAACGCCCGCACCGTCACCGTCACCAAGGACAGCACCACCGTTGTCGATGGTGCCGGCTCTGACGACGCAGTCGCCGACCGCGTCGCACAGATCCGCGCCGAGGTCGAGCACACCGATTCGGACTGGGATCGCGAGAAGCTGCAGGAGCGCCTGGCCAAGCTGGCCGGCGGTGTTGCCGTCATCAAGGTCGGTGCCGCCACCGAGGTGGAGCTCAAGGAGCGCAAGCACCGCGTCGAAGACGCTGTGTCGGCGACCCGTGCCGCCATCGAAGAGGGCATCGTCGCCGGCGGCGGCGCAGCCCTCGTCCATGCAGGCAAGGCCCTCGAAGGTGCTGACCTGGGCCTGAGCTCCGATGCGCAGACCGGTCTGTCGATCGTGCGCCGCGCCATCGGCCAGCCGCTGCGCTGGATCGCGGAGAACGCCGGCCAGGACGGCTACGTCATCGCTGCGAAGGTCGCAGAGCTCGAATCCGGTCAGGGCTACAACGCCGCCACCGGCGAGTACGGCGATCTCATCGCACAGGGCATCATCGACCCGGTCAAGGTGACCCGTTCGGCGCTGCGCAACGCAGCCTCGATCGCTGCACTCGTGCTCACCACCGAGACCCTCGTCGTGGAGAAGCAGGAAGAAGAGGACGAGGACTGACCCTCTGCCTCTGAGCCTGCCTCAGCACTGACATTGCGCCCCTGGGAGACACCGTCCCAGGGGCGCAGTGCTGTGATCAGGCGATCAATCACTCGTGTCCGTCAGCTGCTTCTTAGGCCCAGGGGCGTCGGACACCTGGCTGCGCAGCACATGCTTGAGGAGCTTTCCTGATGGGTTGCGGGGCAGAGCTTCGGCGACGACAACTTCGCGCGGAATCTTGTAGCGAGCAAGACTGCCTGAAAGGTGGTCACGCAGTTCCTCGGTGCCTAGATGATTGATTCCAAGGGGTGACTGGCGGCGTGCCTGCCGCAAGCACAGGTCGAGGGTGTCCAGGATCGAGGTTGAATCTCTCAATCTCGAACCCTAAGGC